>NZ_JBVOOL010000010.1:0-260145 GCF_055664045.1 Kitasatospora sp. NPDC023385
CGCCGCGCATCCGACAACCGCTCCACCACCAACACCCCCACCCCCTCCGACCACCCCGTACCATCCGCCCCCACCCCGAACGACTTGCACCGCCCGTCCACCGCCAACCCCTGCTGACGCGAGAACTCGACGAAGGTGGTCGGGGTGGCCATGACGCTGACCCCGCCGGCGAGCGCCATCGTGCACTCGCCGCGCCGCAGCGACTGCGCGGCCAGGTGCAACGCCACCAACGACGACGAGCACGCCGTGTCCACCGTGATCGCCGGCCCCTGCAACCCCAGCGCGTACGCGATCCGACCCGACGCCACACTCGCGGCGGCACCCGTCATCAGATAGCCCTCCACGCCCTCCGGCACCTGCTCGGCCCGGGCGGCGTAGTCGTGGTAGGCCACGCCCATGAAGACACCGGTACGGCTGCCGTGCGCGGCGGCGACGGGGATGCCGGACCGCTCCCAGGCCTCCCAGGACACCTCCAGCAGCAGCCGCTGCTGCGGGTCCATGGCGAGCGCCTCGCGGGGGCTGATGCCGAACAGGGCGGCGTCGAACTGCCCGGCGCCGTGCAGGAATCCGCCGTACCGGGTGGCCGAGCGGCCGGGCCGGTCGGGCCGGTCCGGGTCCTGGCCGAAGAGCCGGTCGGTGTCCCAGCCGCGGTCGGCCGGGAAGTCGCCGATCGCGTCCACCTCCTCGGCGACCAGCCGCCACAGGTCCTCCGGGCCGGCCACGCCGCCCGGGAAGCGGCCCGCCATCGCCACGACGGCGATCGGGTCGTCGTCCGGGGGCGTGCTGCCGACGGCGGCCGACCGGTCGGCCCGAACCGTCCCGCCGGGCTGATCCGTTCCGCCGGGCTGGGCCGTCCGGCCCGCCTCCGGGCCGTCGGCGCCGAGCACCCGCCGGCGCAGGTAGTCGGCGACGGCCTGCGGGGTCGGGTGGTCGAAGAGCAGGGTGGTCGGCAGCGGCAGGCCGGTCGCGGCGCGCAGGCGGTTGCGCAGCTCCACCACGGTCAGCGAGTCGAAGCCGGACTCCCGGAAGGCGCGGTCCACCGGGACGGCGCCCCGGTCGGCCGCGTCGTGGCCGAGCACGGTGGCGGCGTGGGCGCGGACCAGGTCCAGCAGCTCGCGGTCCTGGTCCGGCCGGGACAGCCCGGCCAACCGGGCGGCCAGCCCGTGCTGTTCGGCGACGGCCGGGCCGGACGCGCCGCTCGCCGTACGGTTCGGCAGCCGGACGAGTCCCCGCAGCAACGGCGGCAGGTCCCCCTCCCGGGCCCGGTCGCGCAGCGCGGCCTGGTCGAGGTCGGCGGGCACCAGCAGCGCCCGCCGGGAGCCGAGCGCCGCGGTCAGCAGCGCGAGCCCGTCCGCGGTGGCCAGCGGGGCGAGGCCGCTGCGGCGCAGCCGTGCCAGGTCGGTCCCGGCCAGGCTCCCGAGGCCGCTGGTCCGCTCCCACAGCCCCCAGGCCAGCGAGAGGCCGGGCAGGCCCTGGGCGCGGCGGCGGTGGGCCAGCGCGTCGAGGGCGGCGTTGGCGGCCGCGTACGCCGCCTGCGCGGGCGTGCCGAGCACGCCGACCGCGGAGGAGAAGAGCACGAAGTCCGTCAGCGGGAGGCCGCGGGTCAGTTCGTCGAGGTGCAGCGCGCCGTCGGTCTTGGGGCGCAGGACGGCTGCCAGGCGCTCGGGCGTCATGGCGTCGAGCGGTGCGTCGTCGACGGCGGCCGCCAGGTGGTAGACGCCGGTGAGGGGGTGCTCGGCCGGGAGGTCGGCGAGCAGGGCGGCGAGTGCGGAGCGGTCGGCGGCGTCGCAGCGGCGGATGTCCACCTCGGCGCCGGCGGCGGTCAGTTCGGCGCGCAGCTCGGCCGCGCCGGGGGTCTGGTCGCCGCGCCGGCCGGTGAGGACGAGGTGCCGGGCACCGGCGGTGACCAGGTGCCGGGCCAGTTCGGTGCCGAGGCCGCCGAGGCCGCCGGTGATCAGTACCGTGCCGTCGGGATAGATGGCGGGTCGGGGCGCACCGGCCGTGCGGACCAGCCGCGGGACGAGGACGGTGCCCTCGCGCAGTGCGGCCTGGCTCTCGCCGGCGGCCAGCGCGAGCGTCGCCGCGCGGCTCAGGGCCGCCTCGTCGCCGCCCCGGGCGCCGGGCGAGGCGTCCAGCAGCAGGAACCGGTCCGGGTGCTCCGCCTGGGCGGAGCGGACCAGGCCCCAGACCGCGCCCTGCGCCGGGTCGGTCTCCTCGGCGGCGCCGTCGACCGCGACTGCGCCCCGGGTCACCACCACGAGCGGGGCCGCCGCCGGGTCCTCGTCGGCCGCCCGGGCCTGGAGGGCCGCGAGCACGGGCGCCAGGACGGCGGCGGTCGCCGGCTCGGCTGTTCGGGGGGCCGGGGCTGCCGGAGCGAGCGGCGCCACCGGCGCGGCGTCGAACAGGAGGAGGGCGGCCTCGTCGGCCGGGCGGGCCGGGAGCGGCTGCCAGTCCAGGCCGTAGAGCGCCCCGCCGCCGGTCGGACCGGCGGTCAGGCCGGCCACCGGGACGGGCCGGAGCAGCAGGGACTCCACGTCCACCACGAGTGCGCCGGCGGCGTCGTGCGCGCTCACCCGCACCGCGTCCCCGCCCGCCGGTGTGACCCGCACCCGCAGTCCGGTGGCGCCGGCCGTCGGGACGCCGACGCCGCTCCAGGCGAACGGCATCCGCAGCTGCCCCGGGTCGGGGGCGGCGCCGCGCAGGAGTTCGGCGTGCAGGGCCGCGTCGAGCAGGGCGGGGTGGACGGCGTAGCGGAGGGCGTCGGCGTGGTGCGCCGGGTCGAGGTCGACCTCGGCGTACAGCTCCTCGCCCAGCCGCCACGCGGCCCGCAGGCCCTGGAACGCCGGCCCGTAGCCGTACCCGTCCGCCGCGCGGTCCGGGTAGAAGCCGCTGACGTCGACGGGCTGCGCGCCGGGCGGGGGCCAGGCGGCGGGGGCCGGGACGGCCGCGTTCGCCACGACGGCGTCGGTCAGCGCTCCGACGGCGTGGCGGGTCCACGGCTCGGTCTGGCCGGCCGCCGGGCGGGCGTGCACCGTGACCGGCCGGGCCCCGTGCCGGTCGGGTGCGCCGACCGTCACCCGCAGCTCGACGGCGCCCGCGGCGGGGAGCAGCAGCGGGCGTTCGACGGTCAGTTCCTCGATCCGCGGGCAGCCCACCTCGTCGCCCGCGCGGAGTGCGAGCTCGACGAAGCCGGTGCCGGGGAACAGTGCGGTGCCGCCGACGGCGTGGTCGGCGAGCCAGCCGGGCGCGCGGGACGACAGGCGACCGCTCAGGACGACGCCGTCGCCGTCGACGGAGCCGAGCACCGCGCCGAGCAGCGGGTGGTCGGCGGGCGCGAGACCGGCCGCCCGGACGTCGGCGGTGCCGGTGCCGGGCTCGAGCCAGTGCCGGCGCCGCTCGAAGGGGTACGTGGGCAGTTCGGTGCGGCGGGCTCCGGTCCCGGCGAGGGTCGGGGCCCAGTCCACGGCGACGCCCCGGACGTGCGCCTCGGCGAGCGAGCGCAGGAACCGCCGCCGGCCGCCCTCGTCGCGCCGCAGGGTGCCCAGGGCCGTCGGCTGGTGTCCGGCCTCCTCGGCCGTGTCGGTCAGCGCCGAGGTGAGCAGCGGGTGCGGGCTGCACTCCACGAACGTGCGGTGGCCGTCGCGCAGCAGGGCCGTCACGGCGCCCTGGAAGTCCACCGGCTCCCGGGCGTTGCGGAACCAGTAGGACGCGTCGAGCTCGGCGGCGCCGAGCCGGTCGGCGGTCACCGTGGAGTAGAAGGCGGTGACCGGCGGGTGGTGCGGGACGTCGCCGATCAGCGCGTGCAGCGGCTCGCGCAGCGGCTCGACCAGGGCGCAGTGCGAGGCTCCGGCCCGGACCACGACGCGGGCTCGGATGCCGTCGGCCTTGCAGTCGGTGACGAAGCGTTCGACCTCGTCGGGCTCGCCGGCGACGGTGACGGCGAGCGGACCGTTCACCACGGCGAGGTCGAGGCGGGCCGTCCGCTCGGCGATGCGCTCCCGGGCGGCGGCGGCGGAGAGCTCGACGGCGGCCATCATGCCGCGGCCCGGCAGCTCCGCGGCCCACAGCCGGCTGCGGCGCACGACCACGGTCGCGGCGTCCGGCAGGGTCAGCACGCCGGCGACGCAGGCTGCGGCCAGCTCGCCCTGGGAGTGGCCGACGACGGCGTCGGGCCGCACGCCGTGCGCCTCCCACAGGGCGGCCAGCGAGACCATCATGGCGAACAGCACCGGCTGGGCCACGTCCGTGCGTTCGGGGTCGGTGGCGGCGTCGGGGCCGCCGAGCAGGGTGTCCAGCAGCGACCATTCCACCAGCGGGTCGATCGCGGCGGCGCAGGCCCGCAGCCGTTCGGCGAACGCGGGGGCCTGGGCGTACAGTTCGGCGGCCATGCCGGGCCACTGCGAGCCGTGGCCGGGGAAGACGAGGACGGTCCGGCCGGGGTCGCCTGCGGTACCGAGCGCCACGGCGGCGTCCGGCAGGCCGCTCGCCAGCGCGTCCAGGGCGTGCGCGAAGCCGTCTGTGCCTGCGGGGCCGGCCGGGCCCGCGGCGACGACGACGGCGCGGTGGGTGAGGTCCGCGCGGCCGTGGACCAGGGAGAAGGCCACGTCGGCCGGGGCCGGCGGCGCGGCCTCGGCGAGGCGGGCCCGCAGGCGCGCGGCCTGCTCCCGCAGCGCGTCGGGTGTCCGTGCCGACAGCGGCCAGGCGAGCACCTCGACCGGTGCCGGGTCGGGCACCGAGGCCGTGTCGGGCGCGGTAGCTGCGTCAGGCACCGAGGCTGCGTCAGGCGCGGTGTCGGGCAGCACGGACGCGGCACGTCGCCGCTCGGGGGCCGGGGGCGCCTCCTCCAGGATCAGATGGGCGTTGGTCCCGCTGATGCCGAACGAGGACACCCCCGCCCGGCGCGGCCGTCCGGGACCGCCGGGCCAGTCGACCGGCTCGGTCAGCAGGCGCACCGCGCCCGAGCTCCAGTCCACGCTCGGGGTGGGCTCGTCGACGTGGAGGGTGCGCGGCAGCTCCGCGTGCCGCAGGGCCTGGACCATCTTGATGATGCCCGCCACGCCGGCCGCGCTCTGGGTGTGCCCGATGTTGGACTTCACGGAGCCCAGCCACAGCGGCCGGTCCGCGGGCCGGTCCCGGCCGTACGTCGCCAGCAGCGCCCGGGCCTCGATCGGGTCGCCCAGCCGGGTGCCGGTGCCGTGCGCCTCGACCGCGTCGACGTCGGCGCCGGTCAGCCCGGCCGCGCGCAGCGCCCGGCGGATGACCCGCTGCTGGGCGGCGCCGTTCGGCGCGGTCAGCCCGTTGGACGCGCCGTCGGAGTTGACCGCCGAGCCGCGGACCACGGCCAGCACCGGGTGGCCGTGCCGGCGGGCGGCGGAGAGCCGTTCGAGGACGAGCAGTCCGGCGCCCTCGGCCCAGCCGGTGCCGTCGGCGGCGGCCGCGAACGCCTTCGAGCGGCCGTTCGGCGAGAGCCCGCCGAGGCGGCTCAGCTCGGCGAACACGCCGGGGGTCGGCATCACCGTCACGCCGCCCGCGAGGGCCAGCTCGCACTCCCCGGCGCGCAGCGCCTGCGCGGCGGAGTGCACGGCGACGAGGGAGGCCGAGCAGGCGGTGTCCACGGTGACGGCCGGGCCGCGCAGGCCGAGGACGTAGGCGATCCGGCCGGAGGCGACGCTCGGGGTGCTGCCGGTGTAGAGGTAGCCGTCGGAGCCGTCGCTCGGCTCGCCCAGCCGGGGCCCGTACTCCTGGGCGGTGGCGCCGACGAAGACGCCGGTGTCGCTGTCCCGCAGGGCGGCGGGGTCGATGCCGGCGTGTTCCAGGCACTCCCAGGACGTCTCCAGCAGCAGGCGCTGCTGCGGGTCCAGGGCGGCGGCCTCGCGGGGGCTGATCCCGAAGAACGCGGCGTCGAATCCGGCCACGTCGGCCAGGAAGCCGCCCTCCCGGACGTACGAGGAGCCGCGGCGCGCCGGGTCGGGGTCGTACAGCGCCTCCACGTCCCAGCCGCGGTCGGTGGGGAACCCGCCGATGGCGTCGACGCCCTCGGACACCACGCGCCACAGGTCCTCGGGGGAGCCGACGCCGCCGGGGAGGCGGCAGGCCATGCCGACGATGACCACCGGGTCGTCGTCGCCGGAGCCCGCGCGGTCGCTGGCGGTCTCGCTGGCGGTTTCATTGTCGCTCTCGCTTCCGCTGGCGCTGTCGGCGCCGGTGCCGGTGCCGGTGCCGCGGGCCAGGTGACGGGCGAGCAGGCCGGGGGTGGGGTGCTCGTAGACCAGGGTGTCCGGCAGCGGCAGCCCGGTGGCGGCGGCCAGCCGGGCGCGCAGCTCCAGGCCGGTGGCCGAGGTGAGGCCGAGGTCCCGGAACGCCACGTCCGGCGCGATCGCGTCGGGGGTGTCGGAGCCGAGGACGGCCGCGGTGTGCTGCCGCACCAGGTCGAGCGGGTCGCGCTCCGGTGTGCCGGGTACGGTCTCCTGCTCGGCCCCGGGCCCGGCGGGTCCGGATGCGGCTACGGGTGCAGGTGCGGACGCAGGTGCGGCTGCGGCAACGGCTGCGGCAGCGCTCGGCTCGGGGAGCCAGTACCGGCGCCGCCGGAACGCGTACGTGGGCAGGGCTGCCCGACGGCCGCCGCCGATCACGGCGGACAGGTCCACCGCGGCCCCGGCCGCGTGCAGTCCGCCCAGGGCCTCGACCAGTGTCGTGGGCTCCGGCCGGTCGGCGGTCAGGGCGCTGAGGAAGGAGCGGCCGTCCGGGAGCGCCGAGCGGGCGGCGGGCGCCAGGACGGCGTCCGGCCCGAGCTCCAGGTAGCCGGTGACGCCCGCCGCGTCGAGGCGGCGGACACCGTCGAGGAACCGGACGCACTCGCGCACGTGCCGCACCCAGTACTCGGGGTCGCACAGCTCGGCGGCGGTGGCGAGGTCCCCCGTGAGGTTGGAGACGACCGCGAGCCGGGGCGGCCGGTACGTCAGGGACCGGGCGACGGTGCCGAACTCGTCGAGCATCCCGTCCATCAGGTGGGAGTGGAAGGCGTGGCTGACCCGCAGCCGCCGGGTGCGCCGGCCCCGCTCCCGCCACCGGTCGGCGAGGGCGCCGACCGCGTCGGCGTCGCCGGACAGCACGACGGCGCGCGGCCCGTTCACCGCGGCGAGCCCCACCCGGCCTGCCAGTTCGGCCAGTTCGGCTGCCACCTCCTCCTCGCCCGCCTCGACCGCCACCATCGCGCCGGTCGTCGGCAGTGCCTGCATCAGCCGGCCGCGGGCGGCGACCAGCGTGCACGCGTCGGGCAGGGACAGCACGCCGGCGGCGTGCGCCGCCGCCAGTTCGCCGATCGAGTGGCCCAGCAGGAACGCGGGCCGCACCCCGAGGCCGGTGACGAACCGGTGGAGGGCCACCTCGATCGCGAACAGGCCGGGCTGGGCGAACTCCGTCCGGTGGATCAGTTCCGCTTCGGCGGTGCCGGGTTCGGCCCAGAGCACCTCGCGCAGCGGCCGGGCCAGCACGGCGTCCAGGTGGGCGCACACGTCGTCGAAAGCCGCCGCGAACGCCGGGTGCGCGTCGTACAACGCCCGCCCCATCCCTAGGCGTTGGGCGCCCTGGCCGGTGAACAGCAGGGCCACCGAGCCGGTCGCTCCGGCCTCGCCGGCCTCCCCGGCCTCGCCGAGGACGGTTCCCGCGCCGGCTGCTCCCCCGCTCAGCGCGTCCAGCCGGGTGAGCAGCGCGTCCCGGTCCTGGGCGACCACGACGGCGCGGGCCGGGAAGGCCGTCCTGGTGGTGGCGAGCGAGTCGGCGAGATCGGCCGGCGGCAGGTCCGGCCGGTCCCGGATCCACTGCGCCAGCCGGCCGGCCTGCGCCCGGAGCGCCGGTTCGTCCCGGCCCGAGACCGGGAACGGCAGCGGCAGCCCGTGCGGGCGCGGCTCGTCCGGGCCTGACGCCGCGGCGGTGGCCGGCCCGGAGGACAGCACCAGGTGGCAGTTGGTCCCGCCCATCCCGAACGAGCTGACCCCGGCGATCCGCGGCGCCTCCACGCCCCCGACGGCCCGCGACTCCTCCGCACCCCCGACGGACCGCAACGCCTCGGCGCGCGGCCAGGGGCCGAGCCGGTCGTGGACCCGCAGCCGCAGCTCCGCCAGCGGGATGAGCGGGTTGGGGGTGCGGTAGTTGAGGCTCGCGGGCAGTTCCCCGGCCCGCAGTGCGAGCACCACCTTGAGCAGCCCGGTGATCCCGGCGGCACCCTCCAGGTGTCCCACGTTGGTCTTCACCGAGCCGACGGGCAGCGGCCGGTCGGCGTCGCGGTGCCGGCCGAGGGCCGCGCCGAGGGCCCGGGCCTCGACCGGGTCGCCGGCCTTGGTCCCGGTGCCGTGCAGTTCGACGTAGCCGACGTCGCCGGGTGCGACCCCGGCCCGCCGGTAGGCGGCCTCGATCACCTCGCGCTGCGCCTGCGGGTCGGGTGAGGTCAACTCCGGTCCGCCGCCATCGTTGTTGACGGCGCCGCCGCGGATCACGCACCAGACGTCGTCCCCGTCGGCGAGGGCCCGGCCCAGCGGTTTGAGCACGACGAGCCCGCCGCCCTCGCCGCGGACGTAGCCGTCGGCCTGCGCGTCGAAGGTCCGGCACTCGCCGTCCGGGGACAGCGCCCCGAAGTGTTCGACACCGACGGTTGTCGCGCCGGCCAGGTTCAGCTGCACGCCGCCCGCCAGGGCGAGGTCCGACTCCCCGGACCACAGGCTCTCGCAGGCGCGGTGCACGGCGACCAGGGACGACGACTGGCCGGTGTCCACGACCATGCTGACCCCGCGTGCCCCCAGCAGGTAGGACAGCCGGTTGGCGATGAGGCTGCGGTTGGTCCCGGCCAGGGTGTGCGGGGAGAGGGCCTCAGGCCCGGCCTGGGCGGTCAGCCGGGCGTAGTCGTCGGCGATCGCGCCGAGGAAGACGCCGAGCCGGCTGCCGCGCACCCGGGCGGGGACGATCCCGGCGCTCTCCAGGGACTCCCAGCCCAGTTCCAGCGCCAGCCGCTGCTGCGGGTCCATCGCGGCGGCTTCCCGGGGGGTGACGCCGAAGAAGTCCGCGTCGAAGTCGGCGACCCGGTCGAGGAAGCCGCCGCGCGGGGTGCGGACGGCGGCGTCCCGCCAGCGGTCGGCGGGGGTCCGGGTGATCGCGCTGCGCCCGTCGCGCAGCAGCTGCCAGAACGCGTCGGGGTCGGGCGCGCCGGGCAGTCGGCAGGCGATGCCGATGACGGCGACGGGCTCCGGGGATTCGACGGACTCGGGGGATGCGAGGTGCGTATTGACGGCCACGCCGAACGACGATAGGCGCGGCTTTCCACCGTCCGGCAACTCGCTGGAATTCGGCCGGTGCGCTTTCCCGGTGAACCGGCGATTACCCCGCCCGAACTAGGTTGCGCACCGGACCAGACGATGCCGGGAGCTGCCGTGAACCCTTTTTTGGAAGCGATCGTCGAGAATCGGCCGGCGGAGGCCCTCGAACGCCTGGAGCTGCCGGGCGAATACGTGGCCGCGCACCTGCGCGCCGATGAGACCGGGATGTTCCGGGGCACGTCCGACAAGGACGTCCGCAAGTCGCTGCGCGTCGGTCCGGTGGCCATGCCGGAGTTGGCCCCGGACGAGGTGGTCGTCGCGGTGATGGCCAGTTCGATCAACTACAACACCGTGTGGTCGGCCACCTTCGAGCCGGTCCCGACCTTCGAGTTCCTGCGCCGCTACGGCGCGCAGGGCGGCTGGGCGGCGCGGCACGACCGGCCGTTCCAGGTGGTCGGCTCGGACGCGGCCGGCGTGGTGGTCCGGATCGGCTCGGGCGTGCGCCGCTGGCAGGTCGGCGACCACGTCGTGGTGCACCCGGTGCACGTGGACGAGCAGGAACCGGTCACCCACGAGGACGCGATGCTCGGCACCGACATGCGGGCCTGGGGCTACGAGACCAACTACGGCGGGCTCGGCGAGTTCGCGGTCGCCCGCGCCAGCATGCTCGTCCCCAAGCCGCCCCACCTGACCTGGGAGGAGGCGGCCGTCACCCCGATGTGCGGCAGCACCGCCTACCGGATGCTGGTCGGCCGCCACGGGGCCCGGATGAAGCAGGGCGACGTGGTGCTGGTCTGGGGCGCGGCCGGCGGCCTGGGCGCGTACGCGGTGCAGTTCGTCCGCAACGGCGGCGGCATCCCGGTGGCGGTCGTCGGCTCGGAGCGCAAGGCGGAGGCGGTGCGCCGGCTGGGCTGCGAGGTGGTGATCGACCGGTCCGAGATCGGGTTGAGCGACGACCCCGACCCCTCGCCCGCGGACGTGCTGGCGGCGGGCAAGCGGCTGGGCGGCATCATCCGCCGGGAGACCGGGCGGGACGCTGACATCGTCTTCGAGCACGTCGGCCGCGCCACCTTCGGCATCTCGGTGTTCGTCGCCGGGCGCGGCGGGACGGTGGTCACCTGCGGCTCCAGCACCGGCTACCACCACGAGTTCGACAACCGGTACCTGTGGATGCGGCTGAAGCGGGTGGTCGGCAGCCACGGCGCCAACCTCCAGGAGCAGTTGGAGACCGGCCGGCTGGTCGCCACCGGCGCCATCTCCCCCACGCTGTCCGCGCTGTACCCGCTCGCCGAGGTGGGCGAGGCGACCCGGCTGGTCCAGCGCAACGAGCACGTCGGCAAGGTCGGCGTGCTGTGCCTGGCCCCGGAGCCGGGCCTGGGCGTCACCGCGCCGCAGCTGCGCGCGCGGCTCGGCGCGGACCGGATCAACCCCCTGCGGGACTTCGCGCCCGCGTCCTCCCTGTGAGAGCAGGCCTGTCGATGCGAGGAGCGCACTGATGGAAGAGCTGGCGGAGCGGTACCTGAGTCAGGCCCTGTCCGTGTGGGGCCTGGACGTTGAGTACGTCCGGGCCGAGGGCGACACGATGTACCTGTCGCACCCCGACGGCGGGCAGCGCCCGGTCGTCGACTTCGTCGGCGGCTTCGGCTCGCTGTTCTTCGGCCACAACCACCCGGAGCTGGTCGCGCACGCCACTGCCCTGCTGGTGGCGGGTACGCCCAGCCACGCGCAGCTCTCCCGGCGCACCGAGGCGCAGCGGGTCGCCGCGGCCCTGAACGCGGTCACCGCGCGGGAGCTGGACGCGGGGGAACCCTACGAGGTGGTCTTCGCCAACAGCGGGGCGGAAGCCGTCGAGGCGGCCATGAAGCACGCCGAGCTGGCGCGGGTCTTCCGGCTGGGCGCCCTGTCCGCGGAGCTGGCGGCGCACGCGGGCGAGGTGGCGGCGGCGGCCGGAGCGGGTACGGGGCCGGCCGGCGGGGCGCTCGAACTGGCCCCGGAGGCGGTCGAACTGGCCGGGCCCGGCGCGGACGCGGCGGCGGTGCTCGCGGCGGCGGCGCGGCACAACGAGGAGGCGCTGAGCCGGCCGCCGGAGTTCTTCGCCCTGGAGGGCGGGTTCCACGGCAAGCTCGTCGGCAGCCTCCAGCTCACCCACAACCCGACGTTCCGGCTGCCGTTCGCGGGGCTGGGCGCCCGGGCGCGCTTCGTGCCGGCCGGGGAGCCGGAGGCGGCGCTGAAGTACGCGACGGCGGAGCAGCCGTACGCGCTGGACGTGCTGCTGCAGGACGGTGTGGTGCGGGTGCGGCGGCGGCCGGTGCCCTTCGTGGCCGGGTTCGTCGTGGAGCCGATCCAGGGCGAGGGCGGCATCCACGAGCTGACGGCGGAGCAGGCGGCGCGGATCGCCGAGGTCTGCCGGGCCCTGGAGTGCCCGCTGATCGTCGACGAGATCCAGAGCGGCGCCGGTCGGACCGGGGCGTTCTTCGCGAGCGCGGCGATCGGGCTGACCGGCGACTACTACACGCTGGCCAAGAGCGTCGGCGGCGGCCTGGCGAAGACCTCGCTGCTGCTGGTCCGCCGGTCCCGCTACGTCAGGGAGTTCGAGCTGCTGCACAGCTCGACGTACGCCAAGGACAGCTTCTCCTGCGCGGTCACCGAGAAGGTCCTGGAGCTGCTGGAGCGCGACGGCGGCGCCGCCTACCGGCAGGCCGCCGAACGCGGGGCGCGCCTGCGGGCGGCGCTGGAGGAGGTCCGGGCCGAGTTCGGCGACGTGGTGCGCGCCGTCCGCGGGCGCGGCCTGCTGGTCGGCTTCGAGTTCGCCGACCAGTCGGGCGCCGTCTCCCCGGTGATCCGCCACTACGCCCGCAGCGGCTTCTTCGGCTTCGCGGTGGCGGGTTTCCTGCTGCGCCGGCACGGCCTGCGGCTGATGCCGACCGGCAGTGCCCCGCACACACTGCGGATCCAGCCCTCGTACGCGATCGCCGACGAGGCCGTCGACCGGCTGGCGGACGGCCTTCGGGACGTCTGCGCGCTACTGCGCGGCCAGGACGCGCTGCGCCTGGTGCACGCGCTGACCGGCGTGGACACCCCGGCACCCCGCGAGGACACCCGGGACTTCCGCACCGCGCCGCCGGCGGACGGGACCGCCGGGGCCCCCGCCGTCCGGATCGCCTACGTGGCGGAGCTGGACACCCCGGACTCGCTGCGCCGCTTCGACCCGAGCCTGGCCGACCTGGACGACGCGACGCTCCGGGCCTTCGTGGCGCGGTCGGCCCCGGTGCGCGCCATGGCGGCGCTGCCGCCCGTCCGGTGCGCGGGCGGCGGCTCAGCCGGGCAGGGCGGCGGTGCGGCTGCGCAGGGTGGCGGTGCCGAGGTGACCGTCTTCCCGCTGCTGGTCGAGGAGGAGCCCGGCGCGGGCACGCTCGCGACCGATGTCGCGGCACAGGTCGGCGCGGCCCGCGCCGCCGGCCACCCGGTGGTGGTGGTCAGCCCCCGGCTGCGCGGGCTGACCGGGGCGCCGGCCCGCGGGGAGGCCGTGCGCGGCCCGGCCGGTTTCGCCCTGCCGGCCGGCTTCGGGACGGACGGCGATCCGGCGCTGCTGCCCGTCGAGCTGTTCGAGGCGTTGTCCGAGGCACTGTCCGAGGCCTCGTCCCGGGCGGTGTCGGCGGGCTGACGGATCCACTGCGGCGGCCCTGCCCCGGGGCGGTGCTCCGGGGCAGGGCCGCTGTGGTGTGCGTCCCGGGGGGACGGCCGTCCGGTCGGAACGGCGCGCGGACGGCCGTCCGGTCAGAACAGCAGGGAGACCGGGGCGCCGGTGCCGAGCAGCGACCGCGCGTAGTCCTCGAAGATCATCGGCCGGTTCAGGGCGGTGTGCCGGCTGCCGATCTCCAGGTCCCGCCAGTACCGCTGGACCGGGTTGCTCTGCGCGAAGCCGCTGGTGCCCGCCAGGTCCAGCAGGCGCTGCATGGCCTCGCGGCACCGCTCCAGCGAGGAGACCATGTGCATGCGCAGCCGGGCCCGTTCGGCCGGGGTCGCGTCCTCCCCCTCGGGCACGGCGTCGAATCCGTCCGCGACGGCCAGCATGTGCAGCACCCCGGTGTCGATCAGGTGCGTCGCCTCGGCGAACGCCTGCTGCACCGCCGCCGAGTCGACGGCGCGGGAGTAGGTGGAGAAGGCGAGCGGCTTGTGCTCCTCCAGCTTCGCGCGGACCAGGTCGAGCGCGCCGCGGGCCGCGCCCACGAGCGAGGACAGGGAGTGCAGGTTGCCCTTGATCAGGACGGTGGCCGGGATCGGGGAGAGCGGCTCGCCGGACGGCTGGAGCGGCGCGAACTGCACGAAGCGGTCGGGGACGAACAGGTCCTCGGCCACCATCGCGTGGGTGCCGGTGCCGAGCAGCCCGGCGACCTTCCAGGTGTGCTCGATCCGCAGTTCACCCGGCGGCGCCAGCAGGTTCGCCACGCCCGTCTGCTTGCCGTCCTCGTCGTGGACCGGCACCCAGGCCAGGAACGCCCAGTCGGAGAGTTCGCAGCCCGACGCGTACGGGAAGCGGCCGTTCACCTTCACCCCGCCGGGCACGGCGTCGGCGCGCAGCGTGGGGTCGAGGCTCGCGGCCGAGAGCATCACGGCGTCCGGGTCGGCGCCGTAGATCTCGTTCAGCCCGGGCTCGGGCATCAGCATCACCAGGTCGACCGAGGCCGCGTGGTTGGCCGCGATCCAGCCGGTAGACGGGCAGCCCCGGCCCAATTCCGACAGCACCTCCACCTGGTGGCGCATCGGCAGCTCCCAGCCGCCCCACGCGCGGGGCGTGCTGAGCCGCAGCAGGCCCGCCTCGCGCAGCGCGGCCACGTTCTCGGCCGGGACCTTCGACTCCTGTTCGGTCCGGTCGGCGTTGCGGCGCAGCAGGGGGATGAGGCCCTGGGCCCGGCCGATCAACTCCTCCCGGGTGGGGGCCTTTTCGGCGGTGAACTCGGACATGCTGGTTCCCTTCTCGGGGCCGATCGCGAGGTGGCGTGGTTCCGCGCCCATGGGATTTCCGCGAATCGGTTCCGGGCCGTCGGCCCGGAGGTTCCGAGACCCGCGCGAATGCCCATGCCGGCTCACGCTAGCGGTCGTCTCCGGAGTGCCGTCCACGGCGCCGTAACCGACCGTTCCACCGAGCCGGAATTCCCGGTTACCGGCCACAGAACGGGCAGTGGGAAAGCCCGGGTTAGGGTGTGCGCGTGAATGGCGGAATACATTCCGGACGACAGGTCCGCATCCTCGGTATCGGCGGCTCCACCCGGCGGGGTTCCTCCTCCGAACGGGCCCTGCACGCCGCGCTCTCGGCCGCGGCCCGGCACGGTGCGGCCGTGTCCGCCATCGTCGGCGCCGACCTCGTCCTGCCGATGTACGACCCCGCGGGCCGGTCCCCGTCGGCGCCCGCCAAGCGGCTGTTGGCCGCCCTGGCCGAGGCGGACGGCCTGCTGATCGCCTCCCCCGCCTACCACGGCAGCACCTCGGGACTGGTGAAGAACGCCCTGGACTACGTCGAGGAACTGCGCGGCGACGCCCGCCCCTACCTCAGCGAGCGTGCCGTCGGGTGCCTGGCCGTGGCGCAGGGCTGGCAGAGCGGCGTGTCCACCCTCGCCACCCTGCGGACGATCGTGCACGCGCTGCGGGGCTGGCCCACGCCGCTGGGCGTGGTGCTGAACACCTCGGTGGGCGGCTTCACCGAGGACGGCGACTGCGCCGACCCCCGGGTGCAGGAGCAGATCGAGACGATGGCGCGCCAGGTCGTGGACTTCGCCCGGACGCGCCCGACCGGGCCCTGAACCCCGGGCTCTGAACCCCGGCCGCGCGTACCGCCTGCAACTCGGCCGGGAAAGCGCCGAGTTACGGCTGCAGGCCGCGACGACTTCCCCGCGGACAGAGGCGCCCCGGCCCTCGGCGGGGAGCCGGGGCCGGGGCGCACGACCGGCTTCAGCCGGTGGTCTTGCGCCGGCGGCGGACGACGAAGGCGCCGCCCGCGAGTGCCAGCGCGGCGCTCGCACCGCCGACGAGCATCGGCGTCGCCGACGGGGCGTCGCCGGTGTGCTTCGCGGTGCCGTAGCCGCTGGACATGCCCACGGTGTCGTACTCCGAGCCGGGCAGCTTGTCGGCGTACCGAGCCTTGACCAGCTTCTGGTACTCGCTCAGCGAGGCCGATGACCGGCCGGCCAGGCCTTGCCGGGCCTGGTCGTTGAGCGGTTCGACCGTGGTGAGCTTCAGCTGGTACCAGCCGCGGATCTGCGGCTCGGTGAACACCAGCGTCCCGGTCGTGGCCTTGCCGGCGTACGTGGCGTCGCCGTCGCCGTCGCGCACGGCCGCCAGGTGCCAGCCACCGCCCTGGGTGGGGGCGAGCATGACGGTGGCGTTCCGTCCGTTGACCGGGGCGTTCAGTGCGGAGACCAGATGGCTCATCCTGATCGCCTCGGAGGGGATCGGCAGGGACGTCCCGGCGACGAAGCCGGGGGTGATCTCGTTCAGGGCCATCGGATCCCTGACGGTGAACGCCGGCATGCCCTCGCACGGGTCGGCCGTGGCAGGCATCGGCTGCGGCGCCCCGCCCACGTCGCCCTGGGGCACCGGGACGCTGAGGAAGCGGCAGACGGCGTCGTGGACGGCGGTGGACTTCACCAGGTCCAGGGCGGCCTGGTAGTCCGGGATGTCGGCCGGGAGCGGGTCCTTGGCCGGGGCCGCGTGGACGGGGCCGGCGACGGTCAGCAGTGCGGCCGCGCCCAGGGCGAGGGCGGCCGCGCGGCGGGAACGGCGCAGGGCCGCCCGCACGCTGGACGTTCTGTTTCCGTGCATGCTGCCTGCCTTAACGGGAGATGCCGATCCGGGAGTGGGTCCACTTGAACGAGCTGTTGCTGACGTAGTCGCTGTAGTTCCACCACGTGTAGGTGGCGGTGTCCGGCCACGGGTCGGCGACGCCGATGGTGTTGTTCGCCGTGTCGAAGCCGTAGACGACGTTCATGTGGCCGCCGCCGGACGTCCACCCGATGCGGGCGGCGACCGGCCGGGCCGCCTTGACGTCGGTGTAGACCTGGTTGAACGTGGCCGCGCTGCTCAGGCCCGAGCCGGGGTGGGCCATGCCGAGGCTGCTCCAGCCCCTGGCCATGTCGTCGAGCGTGGCGGGCTGGTTGTTGCAGCCGTAGGACGGCTGGGCGCGGTTGCAGAAGTCCGTCTGCGTGCTGCCGTAGCCCTGGAACTTGGCGATCGTCAGCCCGGAGGCGGCCCAGCACCACTGGGTCTTCTCCTGCTTGTACATGCCGATGTTGTCCTGCCCGGCCTCGGCGTGGGCCGGGCCCCCTGCGGCGGCGAGCAACCCCGAGGCCGCCAGTACGACCGCCGAAGCCGTGGTCGCGAACGTGGATCTGCCCATCTTCCTGCCTTCCCGCGTAAGTGCGATGCGTGCCGGGAAATCTGGCAGAGCTATGACAGCACGGTCTTCCGGGGGCGCACATGGTAAGTGCAGGAACTATGCCCGTGAGGGTGATTCGTCAGATAGGCGTTTATTTCCCTGTCCGTGATCGCATGGCGTGGGACGGCTCGGGGCGATGACGACCCGGCGGGGCTGTCAGAGCCCCGGCCGGCGCCGTGCCGACGCCTGCCACCTGCGTGTTCGCCCGGGGAGCCACCGCGGCTGTGGTGGAGTTGGGCCATGGCACGGGCAGGGAAAGAGCCTCGCAGAGGTGCGGCGGAGCGGGCCGAGGGGTTCGGCGAACGGATGGTGGGCGAACTGCTGGAGCGGGCGTACGAAACGCCGCCACGACTGATCGCCCCGTTGGTCGCCGAACAGATCCGCGCCCTGGGCGGCCGGGACGTGTCGATCCTGCTGCAGGACCACGAGCAGCTGATGCTCGTTCCGCTGCCGGGCCCCGGCCTGATCCGGGAGGGCCCCCACCCGATCGACGGTTCTCCCGCGGGCGCGGCCTTCCTGAGCATGGTCCCCACCGAAGTCCCGCAGGGCGACTGCGTACGGATGTTCCTCCCACTGCCGGCCGGCAGCGGGCCGGTGGGGGTGCTGGTCCTGACCCTCGACGCCGTGGACGAGGGCGACCGGCGGCTGCTGGGCCGGCTCGCCGCTCTAGTGGCCGACCTGATCGCCACCAAGAACGGCTACACCGACCAGTTCTCCCTCGCCCGCCGCAGCAGCCCGATGTCCACCGCCGCCGAGATCCAGTGGTCACTGCTGCCTCCCCTGACCATGTCCACCCCCGAGGTCGAGGTCGCCGGCATCCTGGAACCCGCCTACGAGGTCGCGGGCGACAGCTTCGACTACGCCCTCAACGGGGACGTCCTGCACGTCGCCGTGATCGACGCGATGGGCCACGGGCTGGACGCCGCGGTGATGGCCACGGTCGCCATCGGGGCCTACCGGCACTCCCGGCGCGCCGGCGTCAGGCTCGCCGAGATCTACGCCTTCATGGACTCGGCCATCGCCGACCAGTTCGGCATCGAGCACTTCGTCACCGCGCACATGATGCGGCTGAACGTCAGATCGGGCCGGCTGCAGTGGGTCAACGCCGGCCACCCGGCACCGCTGCTGATCCGCGACCACGACGTCGTCCAGCAACTGAAGGGCCCCACCACCCTGCCGGTCGGCTTCGGCGGCGAGCAGCCCCGGATCAGCGAGCAGTCGCTCCGGCGCGGCGACCGCCTGCTCTTCTTCACCGACGGCCTGATCGAGGAACACCTGTCCGGCGGCGAGCAGTTCGGCGAGCAGCAGCTGATCGACGCGGTCTCCCGGATCGGGCCCACCGGTGGCGGCGTGCGCACGATGGTGCGCAGGCTCTCGCACACGCTGAAGCAGCAGCGCGGCGGGATCACCAGCGACGACGCGACGCTCCTCCTCGTCGAATGGCGCGGCGCCACCTGACGGGGCGGCCGGCGGCCCGCCGTGACGGGTCAGGCGGACGGGGTGTGCGGCAGGGGCCCTCGGGCGGCGTCCTCGGCGGTCGCGAAGACGGGGAACAGCTCGGTGGTCTCGGTGATCTCCAGGACCCTGCGGGTCATCGGGGACGGGGCGATCAGCACGAGGCGGACGTTCTCGTCCAGGGCCGCTTTGCGCACGGTCAGAAGCGCGTTGAGCCCGCTGGAGGTGAACAGCTCCACGGCCGCCAGGTCGACGGCCAACACGGCCGGGCGCTGGTCGAGCGCGGCCCACAGGGCCTGACTGGCGGCGGGCTCGCTGTCCACGATCAGGTCTCCGGCGAAGGAGCACACGAGGGCGTCGCCGATCCGGACGGTCTCCGACGTCAGGCAGGGGGGCGCGGTCGCGACGCCTCGCCCGCCGGGTCGGCCGTCCTGCTGGGCGGGCACGCGGGCCCCGCCACCGAAGGTGTGGCGGGCGTCGGGGCTGTCGGGGGCGTGGCGGGCGTCAGCGGTGTGGCGGGCGTCGGGCGCGTCGGGGCCGTCGGACCACGCCGCGGCGATGCGTTCGAGTCCCTGCCAGAGGCCGAGCGCCTGTTCGTAGAGGCCCGGTGCCGCGCAGCTGCCGGTTTCGACGGCTGTCAGATAGGCGTCGATGCCGGTGACGGCGTGCCGGACCTGGCGGCGCAACGGATCGACATGCCCGGGGTGTTCGCCCTCGTCGCCGAGCGCGCCGACCCGTTCGGCCAGCGCGGACGCGAGCCGTTCCAACCCCTCCCGGCTCATCGGGCTCACAGGGCCACCTCCAGTCGGACGGCATCCGCGCGAAACCGTCGCGGTGGTGCGCGCGGATGTCCCTCCACTGTTCGCCCATTCGGCAGACATGTCAACCGTTGCACGAATTCATTGTCGTGTTTTGCCGGTCGTGAAACGCTGGTTCACGACCGCGACACCGCCCGCTCACCGGCCTGGAGCCACGCCACCGCCACCACGATGAACACGGCGAGTACCAGGCTGACCGGACCGGTGCCCAGGTCCAGGCCGCCGCGCTGGTGGCTGACGCCCGCCCAGTCGGCGAAGCACGCGCCGAGCGGCCGGGTCAGGACGTAGGCCCACCAGAAGGTGAGGACCGGCGACAGCCGGGAGAAGCGGTGGGCGAGCGCGGGCAGGGCGATCAGGGCGGCGAACAGCAGCCCGGAAGGCAGGTAGCCCCAGCCCAGGGTGGCCGCGGTCAGGTCGCCGACGGCCGTGCCGAGCGCGAAGGTGGCCATCACCGCGCACCAGTAGAAGACCTCGCGGCGCCCGCCCGCGACCGCCTCGACGGCGAGCGTCCCCTCCGTCCGGCGCCAGAGCACGAACACCAGGGCGAGGGCGGCCGCGAAGGCGGCCGCGGACGCCGCGTACGGCACGCCGAAGGCGACGTGTGCGACATCGGCGGCCATGGTGCCGAACACGCTCACCATGATCACCGCCGCCCAGTACACGACCGGGACGTAACGGCGGGTACGGGCCTGAGCGAACAGCGCGGCCGCCAGCAGCAGGCCGGCCGAGCCGACCGCCGGCACCGGCCCCAGGACCCGGGCCAGGTAGTCGGACGTGGTCTCGCCCATACCGGTGGTGAGGATCTTGACGGCCCAGAACACCGCCGTCACCTCCGGCACCTTGCTCCAGCCGGAGGCGGCGCCGGAGACCCCGGCCCGGCGGCGGTCGCCGCGTGTCATTGTCGTGGTGGCGCCCACAGCGGCGGCACTCCCTTCCCGACGGCGCGGCCGTACCGCGCCGCTCCGATGTCTCAGCTGCCCAGGACCGTGTTGCCGGTGATGGTGTCGTTCGTGCCGTCGACGGTCACCAGGTGCCGCACCCCGTCGGGGCCGACCAGCACGGCCTGCCAGGCCCGGCCGCCGCCCTGCTCCGTGACCGTCCGCAGCGACTCGACCTTGCCGCCGGTCACCCCGGAGGAGGCCTTGGCCAGCGCGTCCGCCGCGTCCACGGCGGGCAGCGGCGCCGGCGCGGCCTGCGCCGCGTCGCCCTTCCGCGACCCGGCCTCGCGGCCCGCGTGGCCCCGGCCACCGTCCTGGGCCCCGCCGCCGTCACGGCCGCCGTCACGGGCCGCGCCGCCCTCGTGGGACCGGCCGCCCTCGTGGCCGCCGTCCTGCCCCTGGTCGTCCCCGGCAGCCGCCGTACGGCCGCGGTGGCCCTCGCCCTCGTGGTGGAGCGCCACCGCGGCCGCGCCGCCGCCGACCACCACCACGGCCGCCGCACCGGCCGCCACCCAACGCGCCGGACGGCCGCGCAGCCACCGCAGCCCGCCGCGCTCCCGCGCCGCCGCTGGCTCCTGCGTTTCCTGCGGCTCCACCGGTACCTGCGGCTCCTGCGGCTCCGCGCCCGCCATGGACTCGCTCACTGCGCCCACCCCAATCGTGTGGCCCGGCCCGGGCCCAGCGCCCGGACGGAGAGGCCAGCATGGCGGGACGATGCTGAAGACCAGCTGAAGACCCCAGGACCCCGGCCGTCCCCCGACCGGCGGACCTGCCACCCTGGGGGAATGCGTGTACTGGTTGTCGAGGACGAACGCCGCCTGGCGCAGGCGCTGCAGCACGGGCTCACCGCCGAGGGATTCACCGTCGACCTCGCCCACGACGGCCTCACCGGCCTCGCCCGGGCCATGGACCACGCCTACGACGTGATCGTGCTGGACATCATGCTGCCCGGGCTCAACGGCTACCGGGTCTGCGCCCGCCTGCGGGCCGCCGGCAGCGACGCCGGCATCCTCATGCTCACCGCCAAGGACGGCGAGTGGGACGAAGCCGAGGCACTGGACACCGGCGCCGACGACTACCTGTCCAAGCCGTTCTCCTTCGTCGTCCTCGTCGCCCGCCTCAGGGCCCTCGCCCGCCGCATCGGCAGCCGCGCGCCACGACGCACCGTCCTCGGCGACCTCGTCGTCGACTCCGCCGCCCGCACCTGCACCCGCGCGGGTACCGCCGTCGCGCTCACCCCGCGCGAGTTCGCCGTCCTCGACCACCTCGCCCGCCGGGCCGGCGAGGCCGTCTCCAAACGCGAGATCCTCGAGCAGGTCTGGGACAGCGGCCCCGACAGCGACCCCAACACCGTCGAGGTCCACATCAGCGCCCTGCGCCGCAAGATCGACACCCCGTACGGGCGGACCGCGGTGCAGACCGTCCGAGGCGCCGGCTACCGGCTGGCGGCCGACGGTGGCTGACCCGACCCCGGCCACCCGGCGCCGCCGCATCGCCGCGCTCAGCCCCCGCATCACCGCGCTCCGCACCCGCGCCGGCCGCAGACCCCGCAGCCCCCGCGCCGCCCTCACGGCCGTCACCGCCCGGCTGACGCCGCGCTCGGTCCGCGCCCGCACCACCCTCGCCGCCTGCGCCAGCGTCGCCGTCGTCCTCGCCGCCGCCTCCGCCGCCGTGGTCCTGCTGCTGCGCGCCAACCTGGAACGCACCGTGGAGGCGGGCGCCCGCGAACAGGCCCAGGTCGTCGCCCGGCTCGCCGCCGACGGCCACCTGCCCCCGCAACTGCCCCTGGACCACGGCACCGACTACATCCAGGTCAGCGACGCCACCGGCAAGGTCGTCGCCGCCAGCCAGAACCTCACCGGACACCCCGCCCTCACCCCCGCCCGGACCGGACACCACACCTACGACCTCGGCCCCCTCGGCGACGAACACCACCAACGCGTCACCACCCTCACCGCCGACACCCCCGGCGGGCCCCTCACCATCCACGTCGGCGCCTCCCTGCGCACCGCCGACACCGCCGAGGACCTCACCACCGCCGCCCTCGCCGCGCTCAGCGCCGTCCTGCTGCTCACCGTCGGCGCCCTCACCTGGCGCGCCACCGGCCGCGCCCTGCGCCCCGTCGAAGCCATCCGCGCCGAGGTCGCCGCCATCGGGGACCGGGAGCTCGACCGCCGCGTCCCCGAGCCCCGCAGCGACGACGAGATCGCCCGCCTCGCCCACACCATGAACGCCATGCTCGACCGCCTCGAAGCCGCCGGCAGCCGCCAGCGCCGCTTCATCGCCGACGCCTCCCACGAACTGCGCAGCCCCCTCGCCGTCCTGCGCACCCAGCTCGAAGTCGCCCTCTCGCACCCCGATCCCGAGGTGGGCACGGAGTTGGTGGCCGGGGCCCTGGAGGACACCGAACGCCTCCAGGCGCTGACCGCCGACCTGCTGCTGCTCGCCCGGCTCGACACGACCGGCCATCAACGGACCGACGAGCCCGTGGACTTCACCGCGCTCGTCCGAGCCGCCGTCGACGCCGGCCGGCCCGGGCCCCCGACGGTGGCGCTCCACGCGGCGGAGGCCGTCACCGTCACCGGCAACCCACTGTGGTTCGGGCGGCTCCTCACCAACCTCCTCGACAACGCCCGGCGGCACGCCCGAGGCCTCATCACCGTACGGCTGTCCACCGACCGCGCCACCGGCGAGACCGTCCTCGACATCGCGAACGACGGCCCGGCCATCCCCCCTGCCGACCGCGAGCGGATCTTCGAACGGTTCACCCGGCTCGACGACGCCCGCAGCCGAGACGACGGCGGCACCGGCCTCGGCCTGCCCATCGCCCGCGACATCGCCACCATCCACGGCGGCACCCTCACCGTCGAGGACACACCCGACGGCACCACCTTCCGCACCCGCCTGCCCGGCGGCGGGTGAGCGGCCCGGCGGCCTGAGGCGGGTGAGCGGCTCCGGGGCGGGTGAGCGGCGCCGAGGTCCGACCGGACGCCCGCCCCCGGCGCCGCCGTCACCAGGACCGGGGGATCCGCATCGCCATGCCGAGGGTGATGGCCTGCGCGGCCTTGAGCTGGGCGTCGGACAGGCGGTCGAGACCCTGGCGCAGCTCCGCCGGGCGGGGGGAGATCAGACCGGCAACGGTGTGCGTCACCAGGCCGGACCGGACCAGCCACACCTCGTAGTAGGCCACGTCGAAGCGGGTGCCCTGGACGCCGACGTTGGCGACGCCCTCCACGCACACGGCCTGCGGAGCGTCGACGAAGGCGGTCACCGCCCTGAGCTGCGTGGCGTTGCCGTCCTGCCATCGCTGCCAGGCGTTCTGCACGATCTCGTCCGCGCCCCGGAGCACTCCGCTGAACACGGTCTGGACGGCGTCCGGGGCGTACAGGGACCGCAGCGCCGTCGCGTCGCGCGCGTCGATGGCGGCCCAGACCCGCCGGTAGAGCGCCTGCCCCGGCGTGGGGATCGCGTGCTGGGCGGACGGGGGCGCCGGCGACCGGGGCTCGATGGACCCGCCGGCGTGGACCCGGACCCGGCCGCCGTCCAGGGCGAAGACCTCGTACGTCAGCATCCGGGCGAAGGCGGTCGACTGGACGGACTCCACGCAGATCACGTCGCCCAGGTCGGTGAACCTCTCGACGACCGTCGTGGTCACCGCGCCCGCCGCACCGAACAACTCCTCGAAGCCGGCCGCGATCTGCTCGGCACCGGCCCGGACCGAACCCGTCGACGCCGACACCATCACGGCATCCGGGTGGTACAACTCCCGGAGCGCCGCCGCGTCCTGCGCCGCCATCGCCGCGCACCACCGATGGTGGAACACCTGACCTTGCGTCAACTGCATTGTTCCGGACCCCCTTCGGCGCTGGGCCACCGGCCTCCGGGTCGCAGGCCCCCTGGCTCCGGCGCCACCCTACCGCCACGGGAGGCGATTCGGACCGTGCGGGTCGGACACGGACCGGCCGGTCGAAGCAGGGTGGGGCGGCTGCGGGGTGCGGTGGTAGCCGGCGTTCTCCGCACGCCGTGGCGGCAATCCGAGGCACAGTCAGGTGACCCCATCGACGCGCCGCCGCCGCGCCGGCCCGAGCACCGAGGAGCCCGCCCCATGACCGAGCCGACGGCCGCAGGCCGCACCCCCGCGCAGGACCTGGTGTCGGCGGCGCTCGACCGGGCCGCCGCAGCCCGACACCTCAACGCGTTCATCACGCTCGACGCCGACGGGGCGCTCGCCGAGGCGGCCCGCCGGGACACCCAGGACACCCGTGGCAGCCGTGGCTCCCTCCGCGCCTCTGGCAAGTCTGGCGAGTCTGGCAAGTCTGGCAAGTCTGGCAGCCGTGCGACCTGGTGCCTCGTGGTCAAGGACAACATCCATGTCGCGGGCCTGCCCAACACCGCGGGCACCCCCGGGCTCGCCGGCTTCGTCCCCACCGCCGACGCCCCCGTCGTCCGCGCCCTGCGCTCGTCCGGGGCGATCGTCCTGGGCAAGACCAACATGCACGAACTGGCCCTGGGCGCCACCTCGTTCAACCACGCCTTCGGCCCCGTCGGCAACAGCACGGACCCGGCGCTGTTCGCCGGCGGCAGCAGCGGCGGCACGGCCGCCGCGGTGGCCGCGGGCATCGCGGACGCCGGGCTCGGCAGCGACACCGGCGGCTCCGTCACCATCCCCGCCGCGCTCAACGGGATCTACGGGCTGCGCCCCAGCGCCGGCCGCTACCCCTCGGCCGGTGTCACCCCCCTGTCCACCACGCGGGACACACCCGGGCCGATGGCGCACACCCTTGAGCTCCTGACGGCCCTGGACACTCTCGTCACCGGGGAGGGCGGAAGCCCCCGGAACCCCGGCCGCCCGCTCCGACTCGGCCTGCCGAGGCACGTGTTCACCGAAGACCTGGAGGAGCCGGTCCGGGCCGCCTGGGAGCAGGCCGTCGACCGGCTCACCGCCGAGCGCGCCGTCTGGATCCCGGTGGACACGGCGCACCTCGTCGGGTACGACACCAGGATCGGATTCCCCCTCGTCTTCGGCGAGTTCGCCACCGCCCTCGGCCGCTACCTCGACGACCACCGCACCGGACTCACGCCCGCCGACGTACTCGACGCGGTCGGCGACCCCGTCATCGCCGAGCTGCTCAAGACCACCGCTCTGCCCACCGGCCCGGGCTACTTGGGGCCCGACGCGCTGCGGGCGGCGCTCGCGGAGCGGCGAGCGATGCAGGCCGCGTACGCCGACCTCTTCGCGGCGAACGGACTGGACGCGATCCTGAGCCCCACCGTGCCGGTTTGCGCCCGGCCGCTGGGCCGGCACGAGGACTCGCTCCCGCTCAACGGGCGGGCTGTGCCGACGTTCCCGACGCTGATCCGCAACACCTCCCCCGCCGCCACCGCGGGCCTGCCGTCGGTGACGCTCCCCCTCCCGGTCACCGGGTGCCCTCCCGTCGGCGTCCAGCTCATCGGGCCCCGCATGACCGACCGGGGCCTGCTGTCCACGGCCGCCCTGATCGACGCCGTCCTGCGCGGCGGCCAAGCGGAGACCGGGTGAGCCTGCTCGCGCGCTTCCTCTTCCGCGGAGCCCGGGCACACCTGCCGGTTCGGCGCCCGCTGGACGGACGCGCCCGAAACGGCTCTCCCACTGGACGATTGTCAGGTCTGGGGAAACCCCGGGGCGGGCATACCAGCAGTATTCGGCGAAGGGCCCGGCTGAAACTCCCCCACGAGTTCAACCGGGCCCCAACCGGCCACCGGGCCTGGGCGCGACTCCCCCCACGGAGTAGCGGCCGGGCCCGTATCCTGCTCAACCAGCGACACGCAGCGTACATGCCATCTCTACCGAGCGCTACCTCGGGCGGCCGATCTCTTCCAACCCGATCCGGCCCCGCGTCCGGCCGCTGCCCGTCCGCCCCTGCGCCGCCTGCCCAGCCCCGCTCCGCCCGTCCGACGCCTCCTGCCCACCACCTGCGCCGGAAGGCGCAGCCTGGCAGGCCCGCGTGTCGCGCCTGCCTGACGATCGGCAGGACAGCACCCGCGCGCCCTCCGCCCGGGAGAAGGGCACGCCATGACCGTCGACCGACGCCGCTTCCTCACCACGCTCGGCGCCGCCGCCCTCGCCGCCGTCCGCGGCACCCCCGCCCGCGCGCTGACCGCCTTCCCGGCACGCGCCCGCGGCTGGGCGGCCGCACCCCCGGACTGGCGGGCGCTGCGGGCCCGCCTGGGAACCCGGCTGGTGCTCCCGGCCGACCCCGGGTACGGGACCGCCCGGCTCGGCTACAACAAGCTGAACGACGGTCAACTCCCGGCCGCCGTCGCCCAGTGCGTGTCGGCCGACGACGTGCGGGCCTGCCTGGACGTGGCGCGCGGGCACGGCATCCCGATCGCCGCCCGCAGCGGCGGCCACGGCTACCTGGGCTACGGCATCCCCGCCCGGGGCCTGGTGATCGACCTGCGCGGAATGGCCGACGTCCGGGTGCACCCCGACGGCACCGCCGAGATCGGCGCCGGTGCCCGCCTGATCGAGGTGTACGCGGCGCTCGCGCAGGCGGGCCGGCTGCTCCCCGGCGGCAGCTGCCCGACCGTCGGCATCAGCGGCCTGACCCTCGGCGGCGGCATCGGCGTGCTGACCCGCGCCTACGGACTCACCTGCGACCGGCTGGCCGCCGCCGAGGTCGTCACCGCCGACTCGCGCCTGCTCACCGCCTCGCCCGCCGAGGAGCCCGACCTGTACTGGGCGCTGCGCGGCGGCGGTGGCGGCAACTTCGGCGTGGTCACCCGGTTCGGCTTCGCCACCGCCCCCGCACCCGGCCTGACCGTCTTCGTGCTCGGCTTCCCCGCCGGCTCGGTGACCCAGGTGCTCGGGGCCTGGCAGCACTGGGTGGCCGGAGCCCCGGTCGAGCTCTGGGCCAGTTGCCAGATCTCCGGCGGCACCCCGCCCGGTTGCCGGATCGTCGGCTGCTACGTGGGGGATCCCACCGGCGCCGACGTCCTTCTCGACCGCCTGGTGCAGGCGGCCGGCACCACGCCGAGCTCGCGCACCGTCTCCCCCAAGGACTACCTGGGCGCCATGACGTTCATGGCGGGCTGCTCGCACGACACCATCGCCCAGTGCCACCCCACCTGGGAGGGCGGCGTGCTGCCCCGGGCCGGTTTCGTCGCGGCCTCCCGGATGCTGGGCCCGGCACCACTGGACCCGGCGAAAGTCACGGAGCTGATGGCCGGCCGCCCCGGCGTCGACCTGCTGCTCGACTCCCTCGGCGGCGCCGTCGGCGAACTCGCCCCCGGCGCCACCGCCTTCCCGCACCGCGACTCGCTCGCCGGCGCCCAGGTCTACGCCAGTGCCACCCCGCTCAGCGAGGACCGGGTCCGCACCACCGTCGACGCCATCCGCGACGGACTGGCCGGGCTCGGCGCGCACGGCGCGTACGTCAACTACATCGACGGCACGCTGCCGGACTGGGGCACCGCCTACTACGGCCGGAACCTGCCCCGGCTGAAGGACGCCGCCCGCCACTACGACCCGGACGGCGTCTTCGCCTTCCCCCAGTCCGTGACGGCCGCCTAGCCGGCCGACCACCGCCGGGTGGCCGACTCAGCGCTGCCGTCCGGCGTAGACGGGCGACACCAGTGCGATCAGCACCGCGGCCACACCGACCTGCAGCGCGTGCCGGATCCAGTCGATGCCGCCGGTGTGCCGCACTCCGAAGTAGGACGCCGCGGCGTTGCCGAGCACCGCACCGACCGCGCCGACCAGGATGGTCAGCCACAGCGGCACGGGCTGGCGGCCCGGCAGCACCAGCTTCGCCAACACACCGACCACCAGCCCCGCGACCACGGCCCACAGGATCGTCACAGCCTTCTCCCCTCAGTTGGTTCCACTCTGACTGGGACTCCCACCGTGTGCCCCCAGGCCCGGCTTCCATGCCCGGCTTCCATGCCCGGCCTTCCTGTGCGGTCTTCCTGTGCGGTGTTCCCGCCCGGCCTTCCCTGCCCGGCCGCTTCACCCAGGGCAGAACGCCGCTCCCTTCCGCCGGCGCCCCGGATGCCTAGGCTGAAGGGGTGACCACTCATGCGCCGAACGAAGCCCGCGTCATCCCCCTGCGCCCGCAGGTCTCGCCGCCCGCCTCCGGTGGGACGAGCCGCACCCGGCAGCAGCCGGCGGCAGCCCCGCCGGCGACCGCGCCGAAGGAGCCCCTGTGGCGCGACGTCGTCGGCGATGTGCTGCGGCGCGAACGGCTCGCCCAGGAGCGCACGCTGAAGGACGTCGCGGAGGCGGCCCGGATCTCGATGCCGTACCTGTCGGAGCTGGAACGCGGACGCAAGGAGGCCTCGTCCGAGGTGCTGGCGGCCGCCGCCCGGGCTCTCGGGCTCGGGCTCTCCGACGTGCTCTCGCTCGCCCAGGACGAGCTGGCCCGGTACGCCCGGAGCCGGGTCGGCCGGGTCGGCCGGGGCCCGGTGGGCCGTGGCCGGCCGTCGACCCGGGCGCAGTACGACGGCCTCTGCCTCGCGGCCTGACCGGGCCGGCAGCCGACGGCTGGTACCTGGCGGTCGGTACGGCGGGGAACCTCCGCCGTACCGGCCGGCACACGGCCGCGCGCCGTCAGACGAACGCGTGCCGTCGGCTCAGCACCTGGTCGGCGATCCCGTAGGAGACGGCTTCCTCGGCACTGAGCACCTTGTCGCGGTCCATGTCGGCACGCAGTGTCGCCACGTCGTGTCCGGTGTGCTGGGACAGGACCTCCTCCACCTGCGAGCGGATGCGGACCATCTCCTTGGCCGCCAGGCTGAGGTCGGAGACCGTCCCCTGTCGGCCGCCGCTGGCCGGCTGGCCGAGCAGCACCCGGGCGTGCTGGAGCACGAACCGCCGCCCGGGGTCTCCGCCGGCCAGCAGCACCGCCGCCGTCGACGCCGCCTGGCCGACGCAGAACGTGGAGATCGGCGCCTGCACGAACGTCATCGTGTCGTAGATCGCCATCAGCGAAGTGAACGATCCGCCGGGCGAGTTGAGGTAGATCGAGATCTCGCGCTCCGGGTTCTCCGACTCCAGGTGCAGGAGTTGCGCGATGACGACGTTGGCGACCCCGTCGTCGATCTCGGTGCCGAGGAAGATGATCCGCTCGTTCAGCAGTCGGCTGAAGACGTCGTAGGAGCGCTCGCCCTGCGCGGTCCGCTCGATGACGTAGGGAACCGTGTACGACCCCATGTCACAGCCCCATCCGTCGGCGCGACGCGGCCGGGCGGATGTCAGTGACCGACTCCACCACCCGGTCCACGATCCCGTACTCCCTGGCCTGTTCGGCCGTGAACCAGCGGTCCCGGTCGCCGTCCCGCGCGATCGTCTCCTCGCTCTGCCCGGTGTGTTCAGCGGTGATCCGCTCGATGGCCTTCTTGGTGAACTGGAGGTTCTCCGCCTGGATCTCGATGTCCGCGGCGGTGCCACCGATGCCCGCCGAGGGCTGGTGCATCATGATCCGCGCGTTCGGCAGCGCGAACCGCTTGCCGAGTGCCCCCACGGTGAGCAGGAACTGCCCCATGCTGGCGGCGAATCCCATCGCCAGGGTCGAGACGTCGTTCGGGATGAGCCGCATGGTGTCGTAGACGGCGAGGCCCGCGGTGACCGACCCGCCGGGGCTGTTGATGTACAGGCAGATGTCGGTGCGCGGGTCCTCCGCCGACAGCAGCAGCAGTTGCGCGCACACCCGGTTGGCCGACACGTCGTCGACCTGGGTACCGAGGAGGACGATCCGCTGGGCGAGCAGCTGCGCCGCGAGGTGGTCGTCGAAGGGACTGGGCGGGGTGTCGCCCTCGCCCGCACGGGGCGGGAGCGCGGTGAGCGGGGTCATCGGGTCTCCTTGTCGAGGTGGGGATGCCGTCGACACCACTCTTGCCCCGGGGGGCTTCCCGATCGTGGTTTCTCTGCCCGCCGCAGATTCGCCACGGGCAGAGCGGACGGAAGGACGCCCGGGCCCGCTCGACCGGTGTGACCCCACCCGGCCGAGCCGGCCCGCCGTGCGTACTGTTCATCAAGGACAGCGCCCAGACCAGTGGGAGCGCTCCCACTGTGCGGGATCCCCGCGAGCCGGTCAAGAGGCTTGAACACTCGAACGCATCAGCCGACAAAACCCGGCAACTCCTCTTTTCCTTGGCGGCAGTTGGCGCTACGGTCAGTGGCCACCAGTGGGAGCGATTCCGTCAGTCGACGCGCCGTGAGCGGCGTGTCCTCGGCAAGGAGTCGCTCATGCGTCACCCTCCTCGTTCGACAGCACTGCTGTGCGGCATCGCGCTCACCCTGGTGAGCGCCGTGTCCGCCGTGTCATCCGCGCCATCCGTGTCCGCCGTGTCAGCAGTGGCGGGTACGGGCTCGGGCGCCCCGGCCCCGCCCGGCTGTTCCGTGGCCTACGCCACGGTCAACCAGTGGACCGGCGGCTTCCAGGCCTCCATGGTCGTCACCAACAACGGTGCTCCGACCAGCAGTTGGCGCCTCGGCTTCGACTTCACCGGCGGTCAGCACCTCGCTCAGGGCTGGGGCGCCACCTGGTCCCAGTCCGGCAGCAAGGTCACGGCCGCGAACGAGAGTTGGAACGGCTCGCTGGGGACCGGCGGGAGCGTCACCCTCGGGCTCACCGGCTCCTGGTCCGGCGGCAACCCCGCGCCGACCGGGTTCACCCTCAACGGGCTTGCCTGCTCCGACGGTTCGTCCCCGACGCCGACGGCCACACCCACGGCCACACCCACGGCCAGCCCGACCGCCACGCCGACCGGCACCCCGACCCCGACACCCACCACGCCCCCGGGCGCGCCCGAGCTGAGCGTCGACGGCAACCGGCTGACCGACCCGAGCGGCACCACCCGCCGCCTGCTCGGCGTCAACCGCTCCGGCGGCGAGTTCATGTGCGTCCAGGGCCACGGCATCTTCGACGGCCCGGTCGACGATGCCGCCGTCCAGGCCATCGCCGACTGGCAGGCCAACACCGTCCGGATCACGCTCAACGAGGAGTGCTGGCTCGGCCTGGACAACGTCCGGCCCGAGTACCGGGGCGCCGCGTACGTCAGCGCCGTCAAGGAGCTGGTGGCCCGCGTCCTCGCGCACGGGATGACCCCCGTGGTCGAACTCCACTGGACGTACGGCCAGTACACCGGCAACTCGGCGGGCTGCCCGGACGAGCACGCCACCTGCCAGAAGCCGATGCCGGACGCCCGCTACGCCCCGGCCTTCTGGACCTCGGTGGCGAACGCCTTCAAGGACGACCGCCGGGTGGTCTTCGACCTGTTCAACGAGCCCTACCCGGACCGGGCCGCCGCCACCACCGAGCAGGCCTGGGCCTGCTGGCGCGACGGCGGCACCTGCCCGGGCATCGGCTACCCGGTGGCCGGCATGCAGGACCTCGTGGACGCCGTCCGGGCCACCGGCGCGCGCAACGTCGTCCTCGTCCCCGGGATCGCCTACGCGAACGACCTGAGCGGCTGGCTCGCCCACGCCCCTTCCGACCCGACCGGCAATCTGGCCGCCGCCTGGCACGTCTACAACTTCAACTCCTGTGCCGGCGAAGCCTGCTGGACCGCCACCCTGGACCCGGTCGCCGCCCGCGCCCCGCTCGTGGCGGGCGAGATCGGTGAGAACACCTGCGGGCACGCGTTCGTCGACCGCGTCATGAAGTGGTCCGACGACCGCGGGCTCTCCTACCTGGGCTGGACCTGGAACACCTGGGACTGCTCCTCCGGTCCTGCCCTGATCAGCGGTTACGACGGCACCCCCACCGCATTCGGCACCGGGCTCCGCGACCACCTGCGCGCCCTGACCGCTCACTGAGCACCCGCCGACCGCACACCGAACAACACCGAGACACACCGAAACACACCGAAAGGGCCCCCCACCATGAGCCGCACCACCCGCCCCATCCGACCCGCCGACCCCGCGCGCCCCGGCTTCACCCGGCTGCGCAACAACCGGACCGCCCTGTTCACCGCTCTGGGCCTGCTCGCCGCGACCGGCGCCAGCGCCACCGTGCTGTCCACCTCGGCCGGCGCCGCCACGGCCGGCTGCCAGATCGCCTACCAGGTCTCCAACCAGTGGGACACCGGCTTCGGCGCCAACGTCACCATCACCAACACCGGTGACCCGCTGAGCTCCTGGACCCTGGAGTGGACGTACGCCGGCAACCAGCAGGTCACCCAGGGCTGGAACGCGACCGTCAGCCAGTCCGGGGCCGCCGTCACCGCCCGGAACGTCTCGTACAACGGCAGCCTGGCGACCGGCGGTTCCACCTCCTTCGGCTTCAACGCCTCGTACAGCGGCACCAACCCCGCGCCCACCGCCTTCAAGCTCAACGGCGTGCTGTGCAACGGCGACACCTCGACGCCCAGCCCCACCGCCACGCCCACGCCCACGGGCACGCCGACCGGCACACCTACGGGCACCCCGACCGGCACGCCCACCGGCACCCCGACCGGCACCCGCGTCGACAACCCGTACGCGGGCGCGAAGGTCTACGTGAACCCCGAGTGGTCCGCGCACGCCGCCGCGGAGCCCGGCGGCGCCAAGGTCGCCGGCCAACCCACCGGCATCTGGGTGGACCGGATCGCCGCCATCGCCGGCGCCAACGGCAAGATGGGCCTGCGCGCCCACCTCGACGAAGCGCTGCGCCAGAAGGGCAGCGGCGAGCTCGTCGTCCAGCTGGTGATCTACGACCTGCCCGGCCGGGACTGCTCCGCGCTCGCCTCCAACGGCGAACTCGGCCCGACCGAGATCGGCCGGTACAAGACGGAGTTCATCGATCCGATCGCGGCGATCCTCGCCGACCCGAAGTACGCGGGGCTGCGGATCGTCACGGCCGTCGAGATCGACTCGCTGCCGAACCTGGCCACCAACACCACGCCGCGCGCCACCGCGACCCCCGCCTGCGACGTGATGAAGGCCAACGGCAACTACATCGCGGGCGTCGGCTACGCGCTGAAGAAGCTGGGCGCCGTGCCCAACGTGTACAACTACGTCGACGCCGGCCACCACGGCTGGCTCGGCTGGGACGACAACCTCGGCGCCTCGGCCGACCTGTTCAAGCAGGCGGCGACGGCCGAGGGCTCCACCCTCTCCAACGTGCACGGCTTCATCGTCAACACCGCCAACTACAGCGCGCTCAAGGAGAACAACTTCACCATCGACGACAGCGTCAACGGCACCTCCGTCCGCCAGTCCAAGTGGGTGGACTGGAACCGCTACGTCGACGAGCTCTCCTACGCGCAGGCGATGCGGGCCAAGCTGGTCACGCTGGGCTTCGACCCCAACCTGGGCATGCTGATCGACACCTCCCGCAACGGCTGGGGCGGCACCGCCCGGCCCGCCGGCCCGGGGCCGAAGACCAGCGTCGACGCGTACGTGGACGGCGGGCGCTACGACCGGCGGTTCCAGACCGGGAACTGGTGCAACCAGGCGGGCGCGGGCCTCGGCGAACGGCCGCAGGCCGCCCCGGCGCCGGGCATCGACGCGTACGTGTGGATGAAGCCGCCGGGTGAGTCGGACGGGGCCAGCAAGGCGATTCCGAACAACGACGGCAAGGGCTTCGACCGGATGTGCGACCCGACGTACACCGGCAACCCGCGGAACAACAACAGCATGTCCGGTGCGCTGCCGGACGCACCGCTGGCCGGGGAGTGGTTCTCGGCCCAGTTCCAGGAGTTGATGAAGAACGCCTACCCGGCGCTGTAGCACCGGACGCCGCCGACCGTCCGGAAGCCGGCGGGCTTCCGGACGGTCGGCGGGCCGTCGTGGCGCCGCCGCCAGTGGTCTTCGCGGCCGTTCGCGGCTATCGGTCTTCGCGTGGCTGGGCAAGCACATCGTGGGCGGCCTCATCACCGGTGCCGTCAGGAACCGAACCGCCGTCAGGAACTGGACCGCCGCCACGAACCGAAATCCCTCGCCACTCGGAGCAGCCCGTGCCCCTTCCCCCTGCCACCCCTGCCACCCCTGCCACCCCTGCCACCGCCCTGAACTCCACCGCGGCCCTGCCCCGGTTCCCGGCCGGTTTCCTCTGGGGAGCGGCCACCTCCGCCTACCAGGTGGAAGGCGCCGCCACCGAGGACGGCCGCACCCCCTCGATCTGGGACACCTTCTGCGGCACCCCGGGCAAGGTCTTCGAGGGCCAGACCGGCGACGTCGCGGCCGACCACTACCACCGCTTCCGCGAGGACGTCCGGTTGATGGCCGAACTCGGGCTCACCGCCTACCGCTTCTCCGTCTCCTGGCCGCGCGTCCAGCCCACCGGCCACGGCCCAGCCGTCCAGCGGGGCCTGGACTTCTACCGCCGCCTCACCGACGAACTGCTCGCCGCCGGGATAGCCCCCGTCGCCACGCTCTACCACTGGGACCTCCCGCAGGAGTTGGAGTCGGCCGGCGGCTGGCCGGAGCGCACGACCGCCGAGCGGTTCGCCGAATACGCCGCGCTGGTGGGCGAGGCGCTCGGCGACCGGGTCGGCCACTGGACCACCCTCAACGAGCCCTGGTGCAGCGCCTTCCTCGGCTACGGCTCGGGCGTCCACGCCCCCGGCCGGACCGACCCGGTGGCCGCCCTGCGCGCCGCCCACCACCTCAACCTCGGCCACGGCCTGGCCGTGACCGCACTGCGCGGCCTGCTGCCCGCCACCGCCCGGCTGTCGGTCTCGCTCAACCTGCACGCCGTGCGCCCGCTCACCCCGTCCGCCGCCGACCGGGACGCGGTGCGCCGCATCGACGCCGTCGGCAACCGGGTGTTCCTCGGTCCGATGCTGGCGGGTGCCTACCCGGAGGACCTGCTGGCCGACACGGCCCACCTCACCGACTGGGCGTTCGTCCGCCCCGGCGATCCGAAGGAGATCCAGCAGCCGCTGGACTGGCTGGGCGTCAACTACTACACGCCCACCGTCGTCTCCGCGACCGCCGAGGGCGCCGCCCCGGCCCGTGAGGACGGCCACGGCGGCGGTACGGCCTCGCCCTGGCCGGGCGCGGACCGGGTCGGCTTCCACCCGGCGCCGGGCGAGCGGACCGCGATGGGGTGGGCCGTCGACCCCACCGGCCTGCACGAGCTGCTGACCGGACTTGCCCGGCGCCACCCGGGCCTGCCGCTGATGGTCACCGAGAACGGCGCGGCCTACGACGACTTGGTCGGCGAGGACGGCACGGTCGACGACCCGGAACGCACCGCCTACCTCCACGCCCACCTGGCGGCCGTCCACCGGGCGGCCGCCGACGGCGCGGACCTGCGCGGCTACTTCGCCTGGTCCCTGCTGGACAACTTCGAGTGGGCGTACGGCTACGCGAAGCGCTTCGGCCTGATCCACGTCGACCACTCCACCCGGGCCCGCACCCCGAAGTCCAGCGCCCGCTGGTACGCCCGGGTGGCCCGTACCGGAGAGCTCCACCCGCCGGTCGGCCCGTAGGGCCCGCCGGCGGCGCGGGCGGGGGATCAGGGGAGATCAGGCGTCGGCCCGACGGGCGGTCAGGTCGTCCAGGATGGTGGAGGTGGCGGTCGCCCCGAACCGTTCGGCGCCGGCGGCCACGAACTCCAGCATGCGGTCGAGGGTGCGGACCCCGCCCGCCGCCTTGACCCTCATGTGCGCGGGGACGTTCGCCCGCATCAGCCGGACGTCCTCCAGGGTCGCACCGCCGGGTGCGAAGCCGGTCGAGGTCTTGACGAAGTCCGCGCCCGCCAGCGCGCTGAGGCGGCAGGCGCGGACCTTTTCCTCGTCGTCGAGGTAGGCGTTCTCGAAGATCACCTTGACGAGGGCGGCGCCCGCCACGGCGTCGACGACGGCGGCGATGTCCTCCCGCACGGCGTCGTCCTCGCCGCTGCGCAGCAGGCCGATGTTGAGCACCATGTCGAGTTCGGCCGCGCCCTCCGCCAGGGCGTCGACGGCTTCGCCCGCCTTGGCCGTCGCGGTGGACCCGCCGTGCGGGAAGCCGATGACGGTGCCGACGGCGACCGCGGTACCGGCGAGCGCCTTGACCGCCAGGGCGACGTCGGCGGGGCGCACGCAGACCGCGGCGACGTCGTAGGCCGCGGCGAGTTCGCAGCCGTGCAGGACTTCGGTGGTGGTCAGTTCGGGCCGCAGGAGCGAGTGGTCGATCATCTTGGCGAGCTGCCGGACGTCGATGTCGGTGGAGTCCATGAGCCTGTCCCAGGAGTGCGGCGTTTCGCGTCCCACCGGTGAGGGTGCGACAGCGCGGACGACTCCGACGATAGTCATCAGCTGTCTAGCTGTCTATACAGGCACGCGGCGCGCCCCCCGGGCCGCGATGTGACGGGAATCACGCTGCACGCCCCTTGCTCTTGGTGCGGTTCGCTGCGAGATGCCCCGATCTGCACTGGTCTACGCTGGTTGACTAGACAGCTAGACGGCGTAACCTCAATTTCGGAGGACCTCTTTTGGAAACGGATTTCTCGCCCAGGTACCACCAGATCGAACTGGTCCTCCGAAATCGGATCGCCGAGCATCGACCGCACGATCCCCTTCCGTCGGAGGCGGAGTTGTGCGAGGAATTCGGGGTGAGCCGCATGACCGCCCGAGCGGCCGTTCAACGGCTCGTCACGGAAGGCCTGGTGTACCGGATCTCCGGGCGCGGGACTTTCGTCGCGGAACCGCCGACCCACCGCCGCGCGGAAAACCTGGTCCGATTCAGCGAGGAAATGCGCAGACAGGGCCGGAGACCTTCCTCGCGACTGATCTCGGCGAGCCTGCGGGCCGCTCTGCCGGAGGAGGTCCACCGGCTCCGGCTGCGGAAGTCCGCCCAGGTGGTGGAGGTCCGTCGGGTGCGGTTGGCCGACGGGATCCCGACCGCGCTGGAACGGGCGGTGTTCCCGGAGGGCCTCGCCGCCCTGCTGGAGGTCGACTTCCGCACGGCGTCGATGCACGAGGCGCTCGCCGGGCTCGGCCGGACACCGACCCGCGGGCACTCGTCCATCAGGGCCGCCGTGGCCGGTGAGCAGGACGCGGAGCTGCTGGCCGTGGCCCCGGGTACCGCCCTGCTGGTCGAGGAGCGACTCATCGTGGACCAGGACGAGCAACCCCTGGAACTCGCCGAGTCCCGGTACGTGGGCGACCGGTACGCCCTCGACGTCGCCTTCGAAGTGGATTCCTGAGGCGATCCCCTGAGGCTGCCCTTTGGTCACCGGGCCGTCCGGTCATCCGGCCATCCGTACGACCCGCGAGTCGAGCAACGACGCCGACGGCACCACGCGGGAGGAATTCCGACGGGGAACTGCACCATCGGCGGGCGGCGCGGCCCGGTCCGATTCCGGTAGTGGAATGACAGGCAGCCATGGAGGGAAAGCCGTGTACGCATACCTGATGACTTCTCCCGGGGAAATCACCCGAACCCTGGTGCCCGATCCGGAATGTCGCGAGGATGAGATCCTGCTGCAGACCGAAGCGGTTTCCATCTGCTCGACCGACGTCTCCTACTTCCGCGGCCACCTCTTTCCGGAGGCCTGGCCGATCATTCCCGGGCACGAATACGTGGGAAAGGTCGTCGAGGTCGGGAAACGGCTCCGGGACGACGTGCGGCCGGGCGACCGGGTGACCTACTGGGGACAGACCGACTTCGGCGGGATGGCCGAGTACCGGTCGATCCGGCCGCTCTTCCCCGGCCGGCTCGGCGTGGAGACGGCCTGGTACACCGGGCGCAACTTCTACGACGCCGACCAGGCCGCGGCCGTCGTCCTGCCGCCGGGCGTGCCCTCGGACCTGGCCTCCGTGATCGAACCGCTGACCTCGGTCCTGCGGTCGTTACTGCTCAACCCGCCGAAGCCGGGCGACACCTGTGTCGTCCTCGGCTGCGGCCCCAGCGCCCAGCTGGCCGTCCAGGTGCTCCACCGCCACCTCGGCGCCGGCCCGATCACCGTGCTCGACCGCAACGGCGACCGGATGGACGTCGCGCTGCGGCACGGGGCCTCGCACGCCTTCAACCCGGACACCCAGGCGGCGGAGCTGGAAGCGTACGTACGCGACCACCACGACCAGTACGCGGACTACGTGTTCGACGCGCTGCCCCACATCTCGGCGCCGGGCCGCCCGTCCGGAGCGGACGACGCCCCGGGCAAGGACATCCGCGAACTCGCGATGGGCCTGCTGCGGCCCGGCGGCTCGTACGTCATCTACGGCGCCACGGCCGTCCCGCAGCGGCTCAACACCTGGATGATCCTGGCCAAGGGCCTGCGGCTGCTGTCCACCCCCTTCGACGTCCGCTCGTTCCCGATGGCCCGCTCCGCGCACGTCACCGCCGTGGCCCTGCGGCTCGTCGAGTCGGGCCTGGTCGACCCGGCCCCGCTGATCACCACCCGGGCCTGCCTGGACGACGAGGAGGCCGTCCGCGAGGCGTTCACCGGGTACGGGCGGGGAGCGTCGATGAAGACCTCGCTGCTCGCCCCCTCCGTCCTCCTTGACCACGTGCGGCGCACTGCCGCCACCGCCGGCGCCGTGCCCGTCGGTACCGTGCCCGTCGTGCCCGTCGGTACGACACCGCTCGGCACCACGCCCGTCGGCACCACGCCCGTCGGCATCGCCCCGGCCGGCGGGGCCTTCGTCGAGCAGGCCGGGATACCCGGGTGACCGGCACCGCCCCACCGCTCGCCCCCGACCACCGGCCCCCCGACCACCGGACCCCCGTCTTCGTCCGCGACCGGCTGACCCTCACGGCCTACGGCGGACTGGCCGTGTACGCCTACCTCCTGTACGCGCTCGGCCCGCTGCTGCCGCTCCTGCGCCAGGACCTGCGGCTCAGTTACGCGCTGATGAGCCTGCACTCCGCGGCCTTCGCGGCCGGTGCGATCCTCACCAACCTGCTGTTCCGCCGCCTGCGGTCGCGGGCGGGCCACCGGGTGCTCTTCTGGACCGCGCTCGCGGTCCTCGCGCTGGGCTCGCTCCTCCTCGCGACCGAGCTGTCGGCCGCCGTCACCCTCGGTGCGGCGGTCCTGGGCGGCGTCGGCGGGGCGCTGCTGCAGACCACGGCCCTGGCGGTGCTGGCCGAGCACCACGGCGCGGACGAGTCGCTGCGGGCCCGTGCCCTGGTCGAGGCCAACGCGGCCGCGAGCGTCAGCGCACTCGCCGCGCCCCTGGTCATCAGCGGTCTGCAGAGCGCCGGGGCGTCGTGGAACTGGTGCCTGCTGCTGCCCGCCCTCGCGCTGGCGGCCATGTACCCGGCGCTGCGTGCCGAGCCGCTGCGCCCGCGCGGCGCGCCCGCCGCCAAGGCCGCCGTCCGCGAGGCGCAGGCCGACCGGCCGACCGGCGCGTTCCCGCTCCGCGCCGCCCTGTGCGGTCTCGTCGTCGGCTTCGAGTTCTGCCTCGCCTACTACGCCGCGCCCCTGCTCACCAGCCACCTTCACCTGACGGACAGTCAGGCATCGGCGGCACTGGCCCTGTTCTACGGGAGCGAGCTGGTGGGCCGACTGGCGGGGAGCCGGCTGGCGACCGGCGCCCGGTCCGCCCGCTCGGCCGCGCTGGTGGCCGGATCCCTGACCGTGGCCGCCGCGGGCTTCCTCGCCCTGTGGCTCGCCTCCACCACCTGGCTCGCCCTGCTGGGCCTGGCCCTCGGCGGGCTGGGGATCGCCAACCTCTTCCCGCTGACCCTCTCCCTCGCGGTGAGCGCGGCGCCCGGCCGCACCGACCAGGCCACGGCCCGCGTCCAACTCACCGTCAGCACCTGCATCATGCTGGCGCCCCTGCTGCTCGGCACCCTGTCCGACCACCTCGGCGTCCGCTCGGCCTTCGGCCTCGCCGGCTGCCTGCTGCCCATCGCCGCGCTGCTGCTCGCCGCCGGGCGACAGCAGCCGGCCCCCGCCGACGCGTCCTCCTCGGGAGTCACCCCACATGTCCGTCACTGAGAGCGCGGCGAATGCGCGGACCGGCGCTGGCAGCAGCGCTGAGAGCTCCGCCCGGGCCCGCGACACCCTCGCCCGCAACCACCGCACCGGGTTCTCCCGGGCGGCCCAGCGCCACTTCGACTTCACCTGCCCCTCCCCCGACAGCTACCCCTTCCAGTGGGCCTGGGACAGCAGCTTCCACGCGATCGCCCTCACCCACGTCGACACCCGCCGGGCCCGGGACGAGGTGCGCTCCCTGCTCAGCGCGATCACGCCCACCGGCTTCCTGCCGCACATGGTCCTCTGGCAGGACGACCTCCGGCCGCGTGCCACGGCGGACTTCCGGATCGACCTGTGGGAGGGCTGGCGGTCCGTCACCATCGCGCCGCCCGTGGTGGCCCGGGCCGTCGAGCGAGTGTACCGGGCCACCGGCGACGACCTCTGGCTGCGCCGCGTCCTGCCACCGACGCTCGCCTTCTTCGGCTGGCTCCGGGACCACCGCACGAGCCCCGGCACCGGCCTGCTGGAGATCTACCAGCCGGACGAGTCCGGGCTGGACAGCAGTCCCAAGTACGATGCCGCGCTCGGCATCGAGGCGGCCGGGGAGGACGGCGTGCGCACCGCCTGGCACAGCGCGATGCGGTCGCTGATCACGGCCTACGCCTCCCCGGCCCGCACGCCGGAGACCCCGCTCCGCGACCGGAGGCTGTTCGTCTGGAACGACGTGCTCGTCAACACCGTCTACGCCGACGGGCTGGCCTGCCTGGCGCGCCTCGCCCGGACGGTCGAACCGAACGGGCGGACGGCGGACCGGCTGGCCGAGGAGTCCCGGGCGATCGGCGCCGCGCTGATGCGGCACTGCTGGGACGAGACCGCCGGCGCCTTCCACGACCTCGACCTCGTCGCCGGAAAACGCAGTGGAGTCCTCACCGCCAGTTCGCTGCTGCCCATTCTCCTCGACTCGGTGCCGGACACCGCCGCGCGCCGGGTCATCGAGCAACACCTGCTGAACGAGCGGGAGTTCTGGCGGCCCCATCCGGTCCCCAGCGTCGCCGCCACCGAACCGTCCTACGACGCCTCGTTCCGCACCGGGGCCATCTTCCGCGGCTCCAGCTGGGTCAACCTCAACTGGTACCTGTACTGGGGCCTGCTCCGACGCGGCTACCGCGCGGAAGCCGACACGCTCGCGGCGCGCACCCGCGCGCTCGTCGCGGCCTCGGGCACCCGGGAATGCTACGGCCCGGAGGACGCCGAAGGGCACGGCGCGCGGTCCTTCGGCTGGAGCTCCCTCGTCCTGGACCTGGCCGCCGCCACGACGGCGGATCCGACACCCACGACGGACCCGACACTCACGACAGGACCGGCGGGCGCGACAGCACCGGCGGGCGCGACCAGCACGGCGGAGGAGGGCTGACATGGCCAACTGGGGTTTCCTGGGCGCCGGTTCGATCGCCGCCTCCAGCCTCGCACCCGCCGTCCACGCGGCCGACCGGCCGCGCCTGCACGCCGTCGCCGCGACCGACGCCCGACGGGCCCGGGCCCTCGACCCGGCACGGGTGTACACCCGCTACGAGGAACTGCTGGACGACCCCGCCGTCGACGTCGTCTACATCGCCCTCCACAACAGCGCCCACCGCCTCTGGGTGGAGCGCGCCCTGCGCGCGGGCAAGCACGTCCTGTGCGAGAAGCCGCTCGGACTGACCGCCGCCGAGGTCGCCGCCATGGCGGCCACCGCCCGCGCCACCGGACGGCTCCTCGTCGAGGCGGCCTGGAACCGCTGGCACCCGCGCACCCGCGACCTGGAGTCCCTGATCACCCGCGGTGCGATCGGCACCGTCCACACCGTCACCGCCAGGTTCGACGGCCTCGCGCCCGCCCCCGGCAACTACCGCCTCGACGCCGCCCTCGGCGGCGGCGCGCTCTACGACGTCGGCTACTACGCTGTCTCCGCCGCGCTCGCCGCGTTCGGCTGGCGGACGCCGAGCGTCGTCCGGGCCGAACAGGACCACTGGGGGCCCGGCTCCGCCGACTCGGCCACCCGCTTCCTGCTGGAGTTCCCCGGCCAGGGGACGGCGGAGGTCGGCTGCTCGCTCGTGGGCGACACGTCCGAGGTCTTCACCACCACCGGCACCGGCGGTTCGATCACGCTCATCCCGCCGGCCTTCTGCGCCGGCGCGGCCCCCAGCACGCTCACCGCCACCGGCGAGGGCCGGCGCCACTACCCGCCCCAGAACCCGTACCGCCTCATGGTCGAGGCGGTGGACGCCGCGGCAGGGGGCGACACCTCCGCCCACCTCGTCCCGCTCACGGAGTCGCTCCTCATCGCCACCACCCTGGACTCCGTCCGGAGCCGTCTCGTACCTGGAGGTGCCTGACCGACCGACTGCCCGCTCGGGCCGGTCCGACTCCGATGCCGACTCCGATGCCGAGTCGACGCACGACCGTACCCCCGGTCCTGCGTCGACTCGGTGCGTCCGCCGTCCGTAGGATGCCGATCTCGGACACCGCCGCCCGGGTGGCGCCCCTGACGGACCGTTCACCGCGGGGTGGACAGAGAGCAGGCATCCTTGAACCACCTCCCGACGACGCCGTCCGGCGGCTCGCTGGTCATCGGCAGCGCCGCCCCGGCCGACGCCCCCGGCGCCGGGCTCTCCACCGTCCGCTACGACGGCACCGGCGCCATGACCCTCGTCCGGACGCTGCCGGTCGGCCACCCCTCCTACGCGGCCCTCGACCCGACGCGCCCGGCCCTGCACGCCGTCCTGGAGGAGGACTCCGGGCGGATCCTGTCCCTCCGAGTCGATCCCGGGACCGGGATACTCAGCCTGCCCGGCACCGCCACCTCCGCCACCAACACAGCCACCGCCAACAACGCGGCCAGCGCGAGCGGCGGCGCGGGCCCCTGCCACCTCGCGGTCCACCCCAGCGGGTCACACGTCTTCGCGGCCCACTACGGCGACGGTGTCCTGTCGGTCATCCCCACCGGCGCCGACGGCCTGGTCACCGCCGAGCCGGTCCAGACCATTCGCCACCCCGGCCGGGAGCCCTCGGGTGAGCTGCTGACCTCCCCCCACGCCCACATGGCCGCCCCCTCGCCCGACGGACGGTTCCTCCTCTGCACCGACCTCGGCACGGACCGGATCCACGTCTACGCCTTCGCGCCGGCCACCGGTCGGCTCAGAGCGCACCAGACGGTCCAACTGCCGCCGGGCAGGGGCCCCCGGCACCTCGTGTTCCACCCCTCGGCCCGGCACGTCCACGTCCTCAACGAGCTCTCCTCGACCCTCACCGTCTGCACCTGGGACGCGCTCGCCGGCCGCCTCGAACCCACCGTGGAGCTGGAGACGCGGCAGGACCCCGACGCGCCCCACGCCAACTACGCGGCCGCCGTCCGGCTGTCCGCGGACGGCCGGTTCCTCTACACGACCAACCGCGGCGACGACGCGATCGCCGTGCACGCCGTCCGCGATGACGGCGCGTCCGCCGAGCTGATCGCCACCGTTCCGTGCGGCGGCGTCTGGCCCCGGGACATCGCCCTCACCCCCGACGGGCGGCTCCTGTTCTGCGCCAACCAGCGCTCCGACACGCTCACGGCCTTCCACCGCGACCCGGCCTCCGGGCACCTGACCCCCGCCGGAGCACCCCTCGCGATCACCGAGCCCACCTCCGTCCTGCCGATCGGCCCCTGAGCGGCGGAATCCGGCCCCTCGACGCGACCGCGGAGTCGGCGCCGAGGAGGAGGCCGCAGGTCGCAGCCCGTACCGTTGGGCTGCACCGGTGCGCCGTGACCAGGCGGTTCCGGCCCGGTCGAGTGCGCTGAAACGTCGCCTGCAAGGAGCAGACCCTGAGTACGTCGTTCGCGGAAGCGCTGTCCATCGGGCTGCTGGTGCTGGTGCTGGTCTGCGCGGTGGTGCGGCCGTGGGGCTGGCCGGAGGCCGTGGTCGCGGTCCCGGCGGCCGCATTGCTGGTGGGTGTCGGCGCGATCTCGCCGGCCCACGCGCTGGCCGAGGCGGAGCGGCTGGGGCCGGTGATCGGGTTCCTCGCCGCCGTCCTGGTGCTGGCGCAACTGTGCGACGACGAGGGCTTGTTCCGCGCCTGCGGGGCGTGGATGGCCCGGGCGTCCGCGGGCAGTCCGCGGCGGCTGCTGGCGCAGGTGTTCGTGGTCGCCTCGGTGGTCACGGCCGTGCTCAGCCTGGATGCCACCGTGGTGCTGCTCACCCCGGTGGTGTTCGTCACCGCGGCCCGCCTCGGTGCCCGGCCCAAGCCGCACGTCTACGCCTGCACCCACCTGTCGAACACCGCGTCGCTGCTGCTGCCGGTCTCGAACCTCACCAATCTGCTGGCCTTCGCCGCGAGCGGGCTGAGCTTCACGCGGTTCGCCGCGCTGATGGCGCTGCCGTGGCTGGCGGCCATCGCCGTCGAGTACGTGGTGCTGCGCCGGTTCTTCGCCGCCGACCTGGTGACGGGTGCCCCGCCCGCGGCTGACGCGGCGGCGCCGCAGCTGCCGCTCTTCGCCCTCGTCACCGTCGCCTGCACGCTCGCCGGGTTCGTCCTGACCTCGATCGTCGGGGTCGATCCGGCCTGGGCGGCCCTGGCCGGCGCGCTGGTGCTCGCCGCCCGGGCCCTGGTGCGGCGCCGCACCACGCCGGTGGCGATCGTGCGCTCGGCCGCCGTGCCGTTCCTGGCCTTCGTCCTGGCGCTGGGCGTCGTGGTCCGGGCCGTCGTCGACAACGGGCTGTCCTCCGCGCTCGGGCACCTCGTCCCGCACGGCACCTCGCTGCCCGCGCTGCTCGGCGTGGCGGCGCTGGCGGCGGTCCTGGCGAACGTCATCAACAACCTGCCCGCCACCCTCGTCCTGCTGCCGCTGGCCGTGCCGTCCGGCGCCGGCGCGGTCCTGGCGGTGCTGCTCGGGGTGAACATCGGCCCCAACCTCACCTACGCCGGCTCCCTGGCCACCCTGTTGTGGCGGCGCATCGTCCGCGAGCACGACACCGACATCGGGCTGGGCGAGTTCACCCGCCTCGGCCTGCTCGTCGTTCCGGCTGCCCTGGCACTGGCCGTGGTGGCACTGTGGGGTTCACTGCGGATCATCGGAGGATGAAGCGGATGCAGCAGATGAAGCGGATGAAGCCGATGAGAGGGACGAGGCCGTGACCGTCGTCGTCTGGATCACCGAAGGCACCTGGCCCGTCTGCGTCGACGCGGCCCGCGTGCACGCGCCGCAGGACGCGGAGGTCGTCCTGCTCCACGTCAGCGGTCCGGAGGTGCCCGGCGTCGCGCACGGCGCGTTCGCCGGGCTACTCGGACGCGGCCACCGCGAGCGCGATCCCGGCACCCGGGTGGAGGTCCTGGCGGCCGCCTCCGCCCAGGACCTCCTCGCTGCTGCGGCCGAACGCCTCGGGCGGCCCTGCACCCACGTGGAGCGCAGCGGCCGGGTCGAACGGGAGGTCGTCGCGGCGGCCGAAGGCGCCGAGCTGCTTGTCCTCGCCCGCGACGGCGACCGCACCCGTCTCGGGCCGCACAGCCTCGCCCCGGCGACCCGCTTCGTCGTCGACCACGCGCCCTGCCCGGTGCTGCTGGTCTGGCCGGAGCCGGCGCCGGGCACCGCGACGCCCCCGCCCCCGCCCCCGCCCCCGCCCGGCCGGCCGTAGCGCGGCGCCTCGTTCAGTGCCCGATGTCCGGGTCAGGGTAGGAGAGCCGGTACCGGCTGCCCGCCGGAAGGTGGCCGCGCAGCCGCCGCCCGTCCCCGACGGCCCCGGCGTTCTCGGCGGCCCCGGCGTTCTCGGCGGTCGCGACGAGCGTGCCCTCGTGGTCGGTGAGGACGGGGTGGCCCTCCCGTTCGGGCAGCCGTAGGTCGATCAGCGTGTCGCGGGCGGCCCGCAGTTCGGCTCCGGTCAGCACTCCCCGGCGCCAGCTCAGGCCGACGGTGAGCCCGCCCCGCGCGCGCAGCCCGCGCACGTCGCCGTCCGGCCAGGACGGCGGCAGCGCGGGCAGCAACCGCAGGACGCCGTTGTGGCTCTGCAGCAGCGTTTCGGCGATGGCGGCGGTGATGCCGAAGTTGCCGTCGATCTGGAAGAGCTGCGGCGGGTGCAGGTCGAGGAGGTTGGGCGCGATCGAGGTTTCGAGCAGGCGCGCCACGGCCTGCCCGGCGAGGGGTCCGTCGCCGAGGCGGGCGGCGAGCGCGGCGACCCAGGCGAGGCTCCAGCCGGTGCCGCCTCCGCCGTGTGCCAGGCGGCGGTCCAGGGCGCGGCGGGCCGGGTCCAGCAAGGTGTCGTCGCCGAGCGGGTCGACGGCGCTGCCCGGGTAGAGGCCGTAGAGGTGGGAGAGGTGGCGGTGGCCGGGGTCCTCCTCGGGGAGGTCGTCCCGCCACTCCAGCAGGCGCCCGTCGGCGGCGAGGGCCGGGCGCCGGAGCCGGGCGCGGACGTCGGTCAGTTCGGCGGCCAGTTCGTGGTCGACCCCGAGTTCGCGGGCGGCGGCGACGGTGTTGTCGAGCAGCTCGGCGGCGAGCCAGTAGTCCATGGTGCAGCCGGCGTCGACGGCGGCCATGGTGGCGTCGGGGAGCCGGAAGTGGTGCTCGGGCGAGGTGGACGGGCAGGTGACCAGGGTGCCGTCGGGGTCCTCGACCAGGAGGTGGGTGAGGAAGCGGGCGGCCTCGCGCATGACCGGGTAGGCGAGGTGGGCGCGGTCGCCGTGGAAGAGGTGGTGGTCCCACAGGTGCGCCGCGAGCCAGGGGCCCGCCATCGGCCAGTGCGCCCAGACCGGGTCTCCGGCGACGGGGTTGGTGGCGCGCCAGATGTCGACGTTGTGGTGGCAGCACCAGCCCGGCGCGTCGTAGTAGGCGCGCGCGGTGGAGCGCCCCGTCTCGGCGAGGCCGGCGACGAGGTCGAACAGCGGCTCGTGGCATTCGGCCAGGCCGGTGGTCTCGGCGGGCCAGTAGTTCATCTGGAGGTTGATGTTCGACGTCCAGTTGGAGTTCCAGGGCGGCGTGACGTCGTTGTTCCAGATCCCCTGGAGGTTCGCGGGCTGGGTGCCGGGCCGCGAGGAGGCGATCAGCAGGTAGCGGCCGTAGGCGAAGAGCAGGGCCGCGAGGCCCGGGTCCTCGGCGCCCGCGTTCGCGGCGGCGAGGCGTTCGTCGGTCGGCCGGTCCGCTGCCGCCGCCGGTCCGTGGAGCCGGAGGGCGGCCGCGCCGAAGAGGCGCCGGTGGTCGGCCAGGTGGGCGGCGCGCAGGGTGTCGAAGTCCTGCCCGTCGGTCCCGTCCAACCACCGGCGTGCCTCGGCGAGCGCCGCCTCGGGGCCGTCGGGCCGCTGTCGCCAGTCCCGGTAGCCGGTGCCGACGGCGATCAGGAGGACCGCCTCGTCGGCGGCGGTGACGTCGATCGCGCCGCCGTCGCCGTCGCCGGGTTTGTCGGCGCCGCCGTGGTCGCCGTGGTCGCCGCTGACACTGACGCGTCCGTTCGGCGTGCGCACCCGCAGGGCGGCCGCGTATCCCATGCCGTCGTCCGCCCGGTACGTCAGGGGCTCGTCCTGGTCCCGAGGGGGGAGCTGGGTGGGGACGCGGCCGTCGATCGACAGGGTGCCGGTCGCGGGGTCGAACGCCGGGCGCGCGGCGGGGTGGGGGGTCGTGAGGCCGGCGCGGAAGGAGAGGGCACCGGGGGTGTCCGTCCGGAGGCGGACGACCAGCACGCCCGCCGGGGCGGAGACGAAGCTCTCCCGCTGGTAGTGCACTCCCCCGACCGTGAACTCCACGGTGTGCACGGCCTCGTCGAGGCGCAGCGCGCGCCGGTAGTCGGCGGGGTCATCCGCCGCGCCCGGCGGGAAGGTCAGTAGCAGGGTGGCCAACGGCTGGTACCCCTCGACGCCGGGGCCGGGGAAGTGGGTGGCGGCTATCGCGTGGGCCCGGGCGTGGTCGCGGTCGCGTAACACCGCTGTCCGCAGGGCGGCCAGGTGCTCGGCGGCGGCGCGGTCCCGGGGGCCGGGCCCGCCGGACCACAGGGTGTCCGCGTTGAGCTCGATCCGCTCGGTGGGGACACCGCCGTACGTCATGGCGCCTAACCGTCCGTTGCCGAGCGGCAGCGCCTCCAGGAAGCCGTCGGCGGGGCGCCGGTACCAGAGCGTCTCCTCAGGGGACCGGTGGGTGTCGGTGGGCACAGCGTCTCTCCTGTCGCGGGGGTCGCGGGGGGCATGGGGAGGGCGGGGCCCGGCACTGAGGTGGGCGGGCCGGAGGAATGCGGTCAGGGGGCGGTACGGGCAGCCGGGATCCTCAGCCGGCGGACCGGCCTGTCGGCGCCTCCGCCGGGCCGGCCGGTGCCGGCTCGGGCAGCCCGTACGCCCGGGCCGCCGTGCCGCCGAAGACCTGTGCGCGCTCGCGTGGTTCCAGTCCGCTCGTCAACTCCTCGGCGGCAGCGACGGCTTGCCCGTACGAGGCGGCCAGCAGGCAGACCGGCCAGTCGGAGCCGAACATGACGCGGTCGGGCCCGAAGGCGTCGAGGGCGGTCTCGGCGTAGGGGCGCAGATCGGCGACGGTCCAGCCGTCCCGGCGGGCCTCCGCGACCAGGCCGGAGAGCTTGCAGAAGACGTTGGGCTCGCGGGCCAGTTCACGCAGCCGTCCGGCCCACGGTTCCGGCTCGCCGCGCGCGATCGGCGGCTTGGCGAGGTGGTCGAGGACGAACGGCTGGTCCGGCAGGGCCCGTACGGCCTCGATGGCGGCGGGGAGTTGGTGGGGCAGGACGAGCAGGTCGTAGCAGAGCCCGGCGTCGCCGACCGCGCGCAGTGCGCGCCGGACGTCGGGACGGGCGAGCCAGGCCGGGTCGGTCTCGCCCTGGACCAGGTGGCGTACGCCGACGAGCCGGTCGCCGCCCGGCCCCTGCCGCAGGTCGGCGAGGGTGTCGGCGATCCCGGGCGAGGTGAGGTCGACCCAGCCGACGACGCCGGCGACCAGCGGTTCGGCGGCGGCCAGAGCGAGGAACTCCCGGGTCTCGGCGAGGTCCGGCAGGACCTGCACCAGGACCGTGCGGTCGATGCCTGCCGCCCGGGCGTGGGGGGCGAGGTCGGCCGGACGGAAGTCCCGCCGGATGGCGGCCGACTCCGGTGCGTCCAGCCAGTTCTGCGGGCGACGGCCCAACTCCCATACGTGGTGGTGCGCGTCGACTATCACGCGCGATCGCTCCTCACTGGGTGGTTGACGGTGCGTCAGGAACGCCGGGTGCGCCGGGTGCGCCGGGCACGTCGGGTGCGCCGGGTGCGCTTGGCCCGCCGGGCACGGGGGCCCTACGGGCCGACGGGGATCCGCGCTCCCCCGGCCAGCTGGTCGCGGAGCCAGCGCTCGGTGGTGTGGACGTGCATCAGGGCGGCGGCCCGGGCGAGATCGGAGTCGCGGGCCGCGAGGGCGTCGTGGATCGCCTCGTGCTCGGCGATGGTGCGGTCGGCGGCCTCGGCGTCGACCTGTCCGCGCCGGATCCGGGCGTTCAGGGTGCGGCCGGAGATGTGCTCCAGCAGCGTGGCCAGGGTCTCGTTGCCGGTGGCGTGGATCACCGCCCGGTGGAAGGCCGCGTCGTGGTGGGTCAGGCGTTCCACGTCGTCCCGGGCGTCCCGCATGGCCGACAGCTGCCGGCCCACCTCGGCGAGGTCCTCGTCGGTGATGCGGGTGGCGGCCAGTCCGGTGGCGGCCGGCTCGAAGAGCCTGCGCACCTCGGTGAGCTCCAGGACGGTGTCGCCCTGCAGCAGTTCGACCGCGCCGCCCAGCCCTTCCAGCAGCAGGCCGGGCGCCAGGCTGGTCACGTAGGTGCCGTCGCCGCGCCGGATCTCCAGGACCCGGGCGACGACGAGCGTCTTGACCGCCTCGCGCATCAGGTTGCGTGACAGGCCGAGCTCGGCCGCGAGTTGCTGCTCGGGGGGCAGCTTCGATCCCGGGGGAAGTTCGCCGTCCCGGATCACCCGGCGGATGCGGGCGATGGCCTTGTCAGTCAGCGACACGGCGTCAACGTAGCAGGAGATCCCATGTCCTGGAAGGCATTTGCCGTCCTTTCCGACGGGCATCGACTGCGACCTGGCTCTTGGTCAGACCCTCACCACTTGCCGCGAGAAATCCATCCCATGTATGGGCCGAAGGACGGACGAAGGCTGTCGCCGTCCACGGTCGTCGCCTACATCAGACCGATGGTCTGTGCGCACCAGATCGTCTTGCCGTGGGTGCCGTGCCGGGTGCCCCAGCCCTGGGTGAGCTGGGCGACGAGCATCAGACCGCGGCCGCCCTCGTCGAAGGCACGCGCCCGGCGTAGGTGTGGGGTGGTGTCGCTGGCGTCGGAGACCTCGCAGATCAGCGAGGTGTTGCGGATCAGCCGCAGCCTGATCGGCGGCTCGCCGTACTTGATGGCGTTGGTGACCAGCTCGCTGACGACCAGCTCCGTGACGAACGCCGCCGCCTCCAGGCCCCAGGCGAGCAGTCGGTCGGTGGCCAGCTGCCGGGCGTGCGGCACCTGGGCGAAGTCGGGTTCGATGTCCCAGTCGGCGACGTGGTCCGGGTCCAGCGCGCGGGTGCGGGCGAGCAGCAGGGCGGCGTCGTCGGTGCGGTGATCGGGGAGCATGGCCTCCATCGCCGCGTCGCAGAGCGCCTGCAGTGCGGCGGAGGGGGCGGTGGCCGGTGCGGCGGCCGATGGTGTGACGGGTGGAGTGACCGGCCTGGTCAGGATCTTGAGCAGTTCGGCGGTCCCCTGCTCGGCGTCGTGGCCGCGGCTCCCCACGAGCCCGTTGGTGTAGAGGGCGAGCAGGCTGCCCTCGGGCAGCTCGAACTCGGCCGCCTCGAACGGCAGCCCGCCGACGCCGAGCGGCGGCCCCGGCTGCGCCAGGACCGGGGTGCTGGTGCCGTCCGGCAGGATGACGAGCGGCAGCGGATGGCCCGCGCTCGCCAGTGCGCAGCGCCGCGCCACCGGGTCGTAGACGGCGTACAGGCAGGTGGCGCCGGCCTCGCCGGTCGACTCGAAGCCGCTTTCGGGCCGGCGGTCGCCGGACAGGTGGAGGACCAGGTCGTCCAGGTGGGTCAGCAGTTCGTCCGGCGGCAGGTCCACGTCGGCCAGCGTACGGACGGCCGTGCGCAGCCGGCCCATGCTGGCCGAGGCGTGCAGGCCGTGGCCGACGACGTCGCCGACGACCAGGGCGACGCGGGCGCCGGACAGCGGGATGACGTCGAACCAGTCACCGCCCACGCCCGCACCGGCCCCGGCGGGCAGGTAGCCGGAGGCCGCCTCGACCGCCTCGTGGCTGGGCAGCCGCTGCGGGAGCAGGCTGCGTTGCAGGGTCAGCGCGGTCGTGTGCTCGCGCGTGTAGCGGCGGGCGTTGTCGATGGCGACGGCGGCCTTGGCGGCCAGTTCCTCGGCGAGGATCAGGTCGTCGGCGGTGAAGGCCTCGGGTCGGTCCCGGCGGGCGAAGGCGACGACGCCGAGCAGGGCGCCGCGCGCCAGCAGCGGCACGGTGATCCGGCCGGTCAGCCCCTGGGCGGCGATGGACTGGTCGATCAGCGGGGTGCCCGGCGGCCAGTGGGCGGAGTCGGCGGCGAGCCCGGGGCCGAAGGCCCATTCGCCGCCCTGGTCGGGGGCGGCGGCGAGCTGCACCATGGACCGGCCGGTGGCCATGCAGCGGGCGGCGATGGACCCGGAGGCGTAGTGGACCGGCGTCGCGGGCCCGGGCCGCCGGTCCGCGGCCTGCTTCCCGTCGTGCCGGGCGGCGCGGCCGAGCACGATCGTGCCGGCGACGGCGAACGCGGCGGTGGCCCAGGCGTTGGCGTAGGCACTGCCCAGCGGGCGGAAGACGGTGATCAGACGCGCGGGCTCGCCCGTCCGGGCCACCTCGGAGAGCCGGTCGGTGTACGCCTTGTCGTCCAGTTCGGGGAACAGCTCGCGGTACTTCTCGCCGAGCACCTGGTCCTCCGAGTGCGCCATCACCCGGCAGGCGGCGGCGTTGACCCACAGGAACCGCAGCTCGGGGTCGTAGACGCCCAGGGCGAACGGGCACTGCTCGAAGGCCCGGTCGGCGATCACCGGACGTCGCCCCCAGCGCTGGACGGTGACGACGCGGCCCAGCACCCGGCCGCCGGTGCCGTGCAGGTCGTGCGCCGTCACCACCGCGTCCACCGCGGAGCCGTCCCGGTGACGCAGGGTGATCAGGCTCGTGGGGTCGGGGCCGGTATCGCCGCCCTCGGGGACGCCGTCCTCGGAAACGCCGCCCCCGGGAGTGCCGCCCCTGGGAACGCCGCCGTCGGGGAAGCTGTTCTCGGGGAACCCGGGCGGGGGGTCGATCAGCAGGTCGGTCACGGGGCGTCCGACGGTCTCCTCCGCCGTCCAGCCCAGCAGCAGCCGCCCGCCTTCGCTCCAGCCGCTCACCGTGCCGTCCGGGTCGACCACGACAACGGCCGTGGGTGCGTCCTGATTGCCGGCCGAATCCACGCGCCACGCCTCCGTCCGGGCAGCCGTCCGCGCCGGAACGGGATTCCGGCGCCTGGTTCCAGCGTAGGTCCGGCCCCCACCACCCGCGCCCCGGTCGAGAAGCGGGCGGTGGGGGCCGTCCGGTCAGCGGTCCACGGCCGCTGACCGGGGTGGAAGGTCCTGGACGGTGACGGTCGGGTGGAGTCGGCGGGTGTGGTCGAGCGGGCGGACCGGGCCGGTGAGGCGCAGCGGCACGGTGAAGCGGGCGTCGGTGCTGGAGGCGGAGATCCGCAGGTCGAGCGCGCCGGGTTCGACGATCCGCCGGCCGTCGCGACCGGTGAACGAGGCCAGGTCGGCGGGGATCGTCAGCTCCACCCGGCAGCCGGCTCCGGCTTCCAGCGGGATCCGCCGGTAGCCGATCAGCCGCTGCACCGGCTGCACCACCGCGGCCACCGGGTCGTGCAGGTAGCACTGCACGACTTCGGTGCCTGCCCGCGCGCCGGTGTTGCGCACCTCGAAGGCGAGCCGGAACTCGCCGTCGGTGCCGGTCTCGGTAACGTCCGCCGCGAGGCCCGACCAGGTGAACTCGCTGTAGCCGAGCCCGTGTCCGAAGCCGAAGGCGGGTGTCGGATCGGTGCTGGAGACGTCGCCGGCCTGGGCCAGCCGGGCGGCCAGGTACGTGGACGGCTGGACGGCGGGGTGCGCGGGGACGGAGACCGGCAGCCGTCCGGACGGGTTGACCCGCCCGCTGAGCACGCCCGCGAGGGCCCGGGTGCCCTCCTCACCGGGGAAGAAGCACTGGACGATCCCTGCCGCCTCGGCGGCCGCGCGCCCGAGCGCGTACGGCCGTCCGGCCAGCAGGGTGAGCACCACCGGTGTCCCGGTGTCCAGCAGGGCCTCCAGCAACTGCGCCTGTCGGCCGGGTAGTTCGAGCGAGGCGGCGTCGCAGCCCTCGCCACTGGTGCCGCGTCCGAAGAGCCCGGCCCGGTCGCCGAGGGCGAGGACCACGACGTCGGCCTGCCGGGCGGCCAGGACCGCCTCCGCGATGCCGTCGGTGTCCTCGCCGTCGACCGTCACACCGCGCACCGTCCGCAGCTCGCTGCCGGGGAACTCGGCGGCCAACGCCTCGCGCAGGGTGTGGAGTTCGATGCCGAGCGGGACCTTCGGGTGCTGGGAGCCGACGTGCACGGGAAAGGAGTAGCAGCCGAGCACGGCGGTGGGTTCGTCGGCGTTCGGGCCGATCAGGGCGATCCGGGCGGGGCGGTGCAGCGGCAGCAGGCCGTCGTTGCGCAGCAGGACCACGGCCTGCTCGGCGAGTTCGGCGGCGATGGCGCGGTTGGCGGGCCGGTCGAGGTCGACCAGGCCGCGCAGCGCCTCGGGGTCGCCCGGGTCGGCGCCGGTAGGGGAATCGACATCGGCGAGGGCGGCGGGCACCGGGTTCCAGTCCGCGTCCAGCAGCCCCAGCCCGGCTTTCTGCGCGAGGACGCGGCGCAGGGCCCGGTCGATCAGCTCCTCCGGGACGGTGCCCGCCGCGACGGCGTCGAGCAGCGGCTGCCCGAAGGTGTTCACGGTGGGCAGCTCGACGTCGACTCCGCTATCCAGGGCCAGGGCGGCGGCGGCGGACCAGTCCTCGGCCACGCCGTGCAGGGTCTTGAGGAAGGCGATGCCGAAGTAGTCGGCGACGACCGTGCCGGTGAACCCCCAGGTGTCCCGGAGCAGTCCGGTGAGCAGGGCCTCGTCGGCGGCGGAGGGCAGGCCGTCGGTGTCGGTGTAGGCGTGCATGACCGAGCGGGGGCGGCCTTCGCGGACGGCCATCTCGAAGGGCGGCAGGATGACGTCGGCGCGCTCGCGCGGGCCCATCGAGACGGGGGCGAGGTTGCGTCCGGCGCGGGAGGCCGAGTACCCGGCGAAGTGCTTGAGGGTGGCGACGATCCCGGCCGACTCCAGGCCCTGCACGTAGGCGGTGGCGACGGTGCCGACCAGGTACGGGTCCTCCCCGATCGTCTCCTCGACCCGCCCCCAGCGGGCGTCGCGGACCACGTCGAGCACCGGGGCGAGGCCCTGGTGCACGCCGACGGCCCGCAGGTCGCGCCCGATGGCGGCGGCCATCGTCCGGACCAGCTCGGGGTTGAAGGTGGCGCCCCAGGACAGTGGCACGGGGTAGGCGGTGGCGCCCCAGGCGGCGAAGCCGGCCAGGCACTCCTCGTGGGCGAGGGCCGGGATGCCGAAGCGGTTGGCGGCGGCGATCCGCCGCTGGGTGCGCAGCAGGGAGAGCGCGCCGAGCGCCGGGTCGACCGGGGCGGTGCCGAACGGGCGGGTCAACTGGCCGAGGCCGTGCGGCAGGAGGGTGTCGAGGTCGGGCGGCGGTTCCATCTCGTGCTGGTGCGGGGCGACTTCGCCGCCCTCGTCACTGGCACCCACCCAGACGCCGACCAGTTGGGCGGTCTTCTCCCGCAGGGTCATCGCCGCGATCAGGGCGTCCGCCCTGGCCTCCGGGGCCAGCGCGGTGTCCCGCCAGGCGGGTGCCGGCTCCGGCAGGGACTCGGGCACGGTCGCGTGATTCTGACGGTGGTTCACTTTCCTCCCACTCCCATCAGGCCCTGGACCAGGGCCCGGCGAGCGAACAGGTAGACGACGAAGACGGGGAGCATGGAAAGCACCACGGCACTGAGCAGTCCGGGCACGTCCACGCCGTGTTCGGTCTGGAACTCGTACAGGCCGAGGGTGATGACCTTGGCGGAGTCGGACTGGGTGAGGATCAACGGGAAGAGGAATCCGTTCCAGGCCTGGAGGGCGGCGAAGACCACGATCGAGGACAGGCCGCCCTTGGACAGCGGCAGTACGAGCCGGCGGAACACCCGTGCCGGGGAGGCGCCGTCGACCGCCATCGCCTCGTACAGCTCGGGGCTGATGTCGCGCATGGCGCCGGTCAGGACGAGGGTGCAGACCGGCAGGCAGAAGGCGGCGGTCGGGAGGATGACGCCGATCAGGTGGTCGTACAGGCCGGTCTTGCTGATGACGTAGAACATCGGCACGATCACCGCCTGGGCGGGGATCGCCAGGCCCAGCAGGAACAGCCGGAACACCCAGCCGGTGGCCCGGCCGCGGGCGCGCACGATGGCGTAGGCGAGCGGGGGGACGACCAGCAGCACGATGGCGACCACGCCGACGGTGACGGTCAGGGTGTTGAGGAAGTCCCGGCCGAAGCCGTTGGAGAAGTCGGTCAGGTAGTTCTGCAGGGTCCACTGGGCGGGCAGCGTCAGCGGGCCCCCGGTGGAGTAGTCAGAGCGGGTGCGGAAGGTGGCGATCAGCAGCACGTACAGCGGCAGGCCGACCAGCAGCAGCCACAGCAGGGAGCCGATCCCGGCCAGGTGGTTGGGGCGCCGGCGCATCACGGGCCCTCCGTCTCTCTCGTCACGGGCCCTCCGTCGTTCTCGTCACAGGCCCTCCGCCGTGCCGCGCATCCGGTCGTAGCCGGAGATCCGGACCACCGCGAGCGAGATCAGGGTGGCGACCACCACCAGGACCAGCGCGATGGCCGATCCGGTGCCGAAGTCGAAGCCCTTGAAGGCCTTCTGGTACATGTAGTAGGCGGTGACGGTGGTGTCCGTGCCGGGGCCGCCCTGGGTGAGGATCAGCACCGTGTCGAAGGTGGTCAGGCCGCCGACCACCATCAGGATCACCGAGGTGATGACGGTGTTGCGCAGCTGCGGCAGGGTGATGTGGAAGAACTGGCGGACGGTGCCCGCCCCGTCGACGGCGGCCGCCTGGTAGAGCACCGGCGGGATGGCCCGGGCGCCGCCCTGGTAGATCAGCGCGTGCAGCGGGGTGAACTGCCACACGCCGACGAAGGTCAGCACCCCGATCGCGCCGCTCCTGCTGCCGAGCAGGTTGCCGTCGCCGAACAGCCAGGTGAGTTGGGCCGGGACGCCGAAGTTGGGGTCGAGGACGGCCCGCCACACCACCGAGACGGCGGTCGCCGAGAGCAGCAGCGGCACGAAGTAGATCGCCGAGAGCACGGCCCGGTTGCGCTGCTGCCCGGCGGCCCAGACGCCGAGCAGGATGCTGATCGGTGTCTGGGTCGCCACGCCGAGCACGGTGAGCAGCAGGGTGGTCCAGACGGACTGGACCATCACCGGGTCGTGGATCAGGGCGGTCCAGTTGGCGAGGCCGTTGAAGCGCGGCTCGCCGATGCCGTCCCAGCTGGTGAAGGAGAGCACGACGACCAGCAGCAGCGGCAGGACCGCGAACAGTGTGAAGAACACCGCCGCGGGCGCCGCCCAGACGAAGCCCGGGCGGGTCACCCCCGTACCGGGCCGCGAACCGGGCCGTGTTCCGGGCCGCGAACCGCGCGTCATGAGGTCGGCAAGGCCTGCATGGCCTTGATGAAGCCGTCGGCGTCGATCCTGCCGCCGAAGAACTGCTGGACGGCGGTGTGCATCGGGGTCATGGCGCTCGGCGGGTAGGCCTGGTCCCAGGAGAGCTGGAACGAGGGCGCGGCCTTGACCAGTTCGTACTGGGCCTTGGAGTACGCGGGACTGGCCGAGAGGTCGAGGAAGTCGGCGGTGCTGGTGGTGGTCGGCAGGTTCCCGATGGCGAGCTGGGCCTTCACGAACTCGTCGGAGTACATCAGCTTGAGGAATGCCGCGGCGGCCTCCTGGTGCTTGGTCTTCTTCAGCACCGAGTAGAAGTTGTTGGTGTTGCCGACCACGGCGGCCGCGTCGCCCTTGCCGCCGCTCAGGGCCGGGAAGCCGGTGTAGCCGAGGCCGGACGCGGCGAAGTCGGGGTTGGCGTCCTGCTGGGTGGAGTAGTACCAGGAGCCCATCAGCTCGAAGGCGGCCCTGCCCTTGGCGACCAGGGCCGGGGAGCCGCCGTCGGTGAACTTCACGGAGTCGGCGTTGGTCCCGAACGCCCCGGCGTCGACCAGCTGTTTGAGGGCGGCCAGCGCCTTGCGGCTGTCCTCGCTCGCCCAGGCCTCGCGGTCACCGCCCAGCGCCCGCTGGAACAGACCGGGGCCGGCGATCCGGTCGTACAGGTACTCGAACCACATCAGGGTGGGCCACTGGTCGCCGCCGCCGAGCGCGATCGGGGTGAGGCCCTTGGCCTTCAACGCCCTGGTGGCGGCGAGCAGGTCGTCCCAGGTCTTCGGCGGGGTGAGGCCGGCGTCCGCGAGCACCTTCTTGTTGTGGAACAGCAGCACCGGCTGGGTGCCGCGCATCGGCACGCCGTACGGTTTGCCGTCCACCACCGCCGAGTTGAACACCGAGGGCAGGAAGTTGTCCTTCAGGCCCGGGTCCTTGGCGATGAAGTCGTCCAGCGGAAGCAGCAGGTCGGCCTTGACGAACGGCTGGATGGAGCCGCCGCCCCAGTTGAAGAAGACGTCCGGGGCCCGCGGGGTGTTGATCACGGTCTGCAGCTTCTGCTGGTAGTCCGCGCCGGGGACGGTGTCGAGCACCGCCTTGACCTTGGAGGTCTTGTTGAAGGTCTCGACGAGCTGCTTCTCGACCTTGTTGGCGGCGTCACCGTAGACCAGCACGTGGAGCGTCCCGGAACCGGCGTCGGAGGACGTGTCGCCGGATCCGCAGGCGGCGGTCGTGCCCAGGAGGAGCGCGCTGGCCGCGGTGATCGCGGCGAATCTCAATCGCATACCCTGCCACCCTCGATATCGAAAGTTTCGAGCAAATTACCGAATGTTGTGGGAAACCTAGGACCGTCCCAGCCTCCCGTCAAGGGTTCCGGCGGGATCGGTTCCGGCCCGTCGGCGAGCTAGCATCCGTGCCGTACGGTCACCCATGACGGAGTCCGCCCAGCAGGGGCAGTGCAGGAGGAACCCGTGACCAGAGCGGCAACGCTCGCCGAGATCGCGCAGGAGGCCGGCGTCTCCGCGCCGACAGTTTCGAAAGTCCTGAACGGGCGCGCCGATGTCGCGCCCGCCACCCGGGAACGGGTGGAGGAACTGCTGCACCGGCACGGCTACCGGCGGCGAGGCGGCCGCCAGGCCAGCCCGCTGCTGGAGCTCGTCTTCCACGAGCTGGAGAGCGCCTGGGCGGTGGAGGTGATCCGCGGCGTCGAGAACGCGGTGCGCGGGGAGGGCCTGAGCATCGTGCTCTCCGAGTCCGCCGGGCGGCTCAGCCCCGGCCAGTCCTGGGTGGACGGCGTGCTCGCCCGCCGCCCGACCGGCGTGGTGCTGGTCCTGTCCGACCTGGACCGCTCCCAGCGCGAGCAACTGGCCGGCCGGGGCATCCCGTTCGTGGTGATGGACCCGGCCGGCGACCCCGGCCAGGACGTGCCCGCGGTCGGCACCACCAACTGGGACGGCGGCCTGGCCGCCACCCGGCACCTGCTCGACCTCGGCCACCGCCGGATCGGCCTGATCGGCGGCCCCGCCCGGATGATGTGCAGCCGGGCCCGGACCGACGGCTACCGGGCGGCGCTCGACATCGCGGGCCTCCCGTACGACCCGGAGCTGGTCCGGGCGGGCGACTTCCACCACGAGTCCGGCCGCCGGCTCGGCCTGGAACTGCTGACCCTGCCGGACCGGCCGACCGCCGTGTTCGCCGGGAACGACCTGCAGGCGCTCGGCCTGTACGAGGCCGCCCGCGAACTGGGCCTGCGCATCCCCGAGGACCTCAGCGTGGTCGGCTTCGACGACCTGCCGCTGGCCCGCTGGGTCGGGCCGCCGCTGACCACCGTGCGCCAGCCGCTGACCGAGATGGCCGAGACCGCCACCCGTCTGGTGATCGACCTGGCCCGCGGGGCGCAGCCCGGCACCCTGCGGGTGGACCTGGCCACCAGCCTGGTCGAGCGCAGCAGCACCGCCCCGCCCCGGACCGGTTGACGGAGCGGCGGACCGGCGGACCGGCGGACCGGCCCTACCGTCCCTCAGAGAATCGGCGGACGGCCCGAAACTTTCGAAGCGTTTCGGGCCGCTCCGTCTCCGCAGACGTGTGACCAGCCTGGAGCTCGAACTCCTTCCTGGAGACCCCGGAGCTGGACCTGGTGCACGGCCCGTTCCCGCTGGTCGACGTGCCCGTCGCCGTCCGGCTCGCCACCGCGCCGCGCTCGGTGCGGCTGCAGCCGGCGGGGCAGGAACTCGACTGGGAGCACGACGGCGCGTACGTCCACGTCCGGGTCACCGTTGCGGACGGGCACGCGATGGTCGTGGTCGAGCACGACTGACCGGACGTCACCGGCCCCCGCTCACCCCGCCGGAAGCAGGGTGGGATCCGCCATGATCCGGCGGATGGTCGTCTGCGCCGCGCCCAGCACGGGACCGCGCCGCCCCAGGGCGGACGGGCGCAGCGCCTCCGGGGACCAGGGCCGGACGGTGACCCGGACGGCCAGTTCGGCGCGCACCGCCGGAAGCAGCCACTCGGCGAGTTCGGCGTAGGTGCCGCCGAGGACGAGGCCGTCCGGGTCGATGAGGTCCACGGCGGACGCGAGGGCGAGGCCCAGGGCGCGCCCCGCGCGGTCCAGCGCGTCCAGGGTCGGCCGGTGCCCGGCGCCGGCCCGCCCGGCCAGCAGGGCGACGGGGTCGGCCGGCCGGGCCACGGGGTCGGCCGGCCCGGCGGCTCCGGCCCGCGCGGGGCCGCCCGGCCCGAGACCGGCCTCGCGCAGCACGGCCGCCTGGCCCGCGTACTGCTCCAGGCAGCCGCGCGCGCCGCAGGCGCAGACCAGGCCGTCCGGGTGGACGGGAACGTGGCCGAGTTCGCCCGCGAAGCCGCGGGCGCCCCGGAACAGCTGCCCGTCGATGACCAGGGCGGCGCCTATCCCGGCCCCGGCGGAGACGTGCACGAAGGTCTCCACCGCCTGCTCGGCGTTCCAGTACTCGGCCAGCGCCCCGAGGTTGGCCTCGTTCTCCGGTTCGGGCACCGAGTCCGGGTCGGGCCAGTGGTCGGCGAGGCGGACGGCGTGCCAGCCCAGGTTGGGCGCGCGCTCGACCCGTCCGCCCGGCCCGTTGGGCACCACCCCGGGGACGGCCAGGACCCGGCCCGCGATGCTCAGCCCGAGCCCGGCGGCCTCCGCCTCGGCCTCGGCAGCCAGGGCGGCGACCTCCGCCAGCACCTGCCCGGCCGGCCGGTCCGCGTTGGCCCGTTCCACCCGGCGCCACACCCGGGGCACGCCGCGCAGGTCCGCGACGCACGCGCCGAGGTGCGTGACGCCGATCTCCAGGCCGAGGCCCGCCGGGCCCTCGTCGCTCACCGCCAGGGCGCGGCCGGGGCGGCCGACCCGGCCGCCGGACGCGGTCTCGGCCTCGGTCAGCGCGCCGCGCGCGATCAGCTCGTCGACCAGTGAGGAGACGGCCGCCCTGGTCAGGCCGACGCGTCCGGCGACGTCCGCGCGGGACAGCGGGCGGGCGGACGCGTCGGACGCGTCGGACGGGTCGGACGGCTCGGACGGCTCGGACGGCTCGGACGGCTGGTAGGACGGCTGGTTGGGCTGCGGTAGGGACGGAGCTTCGGACGGCGGGCCCGACAGCGCGTCGGAGCGCCGGCCGTGCGCGGCGACCGCGCCGAGGACCACCGAGAGGTTCCGCCGGCGCATGTCCTGTTGCGACGCGGGCCCGCTCCCCTGAACGCCCCTCCCCTGAACGCCCCTCGCCTTGCCGACCACTGTCACGCGCCGCCCCTCCTACCGGTCTTCGGCCGGGGCTCCCTGCAAGGCCCCGGCCCGACGCAGGGTATCGCCGATCCGTTCGAGGGCGTCCTCGTCCCGCCCCACCGGCTCCAGCAACGGGCCCTCGGCGGTCCGCCAACGCCGCGCCACGGCGTCGGCCGGCTCACCGGTGAGCAGTGCGGCGGCCTGGGCGGCGGCGCCGAGCGCGACCAGCTCCTGCGCGTCGGGGATCCGGACCGCCCGGCCGGAGAGCCGCAGGACCGTCCGCTGCCAGGCGCGGCCGCAGGCGCCGCCGCCGATCAGCAGCAGCGGCTCGTCGCCGGGGACGCCCTCGCCGCCCTCGCCCCCCTCGCGCAGTACGTCGTCCAGCGCGGTGAGCAGGGCGTGGGCGGCGCCGTCGTAGGCGGCCTGGAGGAGCTGGCCCGGGGTGGTGTCGTGGCGGAGCCCGTGGACCAGCCCGGAGGCATCCGGGAGGTCCGGCGTGCGCTCGCCGTCCAGGTAGGGCAGCACGACCACGGAGCCGCCGTCCTCGACCTCGTCGCGCCCGCGTCCGAGGAGGGCGGCGAAGCGGTCGACGGCGAGGGTGCAGTTCAGCGTGCAGGCGAGCGGCAGCCAGCCGCCGAGGGCGTCGGCGAAGCCCGCGACGGTGCCGCTCGGGTCCACCGGCCTCGTCCGACCGACGGCGTAGACGGTTCCGGAGGTGCCGAGGCTCAGCACGGGCTGCCCGGGCCGCAGGCCGAGTCCGAGAGCCGCCGCCATGTTGTCGCCGGTGCCGGTGGCCACCAGGGCGCCCTCGCGCAGCGCCGTGCCCGCGCGGACGGTGCCGGCCCGCGCGCCCGGTGCGAGGACCTGCGGCAGCAGTGCCAGGTCGAGGCCGATCCGGCCGAGGAGGTCCTTGTCGTAGCCGTCCGGCCCCCACCAGCCCGTTCCCGACGCGTCACCGCGGTCGGTCACCGCCTCCCCGGTCAGCCGCTCGGTCAGGAAGTCGTGCGGGAGGCGGACGCCCACGACGCGGTCGACGGCGGCGGGCTCGTGGGCGCGCAGCCAGGCCCACTTGGCGGCGGTGAAGGCGGCGGTCGGCAGGCTGCCGGTGCGGCGGACGATCTCCGCCGGGCCGACCGCGGCCCGCAACTCGGCGGCTTGGGGGGCCGATCGGACGTCGTTCCAGAGCAGTGCCGGGCGCACCGGCGCTCCGGCCGCGTCGAGGGTGACCAGGCCGTGCTGCTGGCCGGCGACCGAGACGGCGGCCGCGCGCTGCGCCCAGCCCGTCCGGGCGGCGGCCTCTTCGAGGGCTGCCCACCACTGCTCGGGGTCGCTCTCCCGGCCGGCTCCCTCGCTGACGGTGTGCGCGGCGCGGCCCTCGCCCAGGACCGTGCCCGTGTCGATGTCGACGGCGAGGGCCTTGGTGGACTGCGTCGAACTGTCGACGCCGATCACGACACGCTGCTCAGCCATGCGTTCCTCCGGTGGGGGTTCCTTCTGACGTCCCGGCATACTAATTTGTTGAGAGCCCTGACAAACACCCCTCGGCACTGATCGGGAGCCGCTCCATGCCCAGCGACGCGCTCGCCCCCACCCCCGCCCACAAGTTCACCTTCGGCCTGTGGACCGTCGGCTGGCAGGGGCGCGACCCCTTCGGCGACGCCACCCGGCCCGCCCTCGACCCGGTCGAGACCGTGCAGCGACTGGCCGGACTCGGCGCCTACGGCGTCACCTTCCACGACGACGACCTGATCCCCTTCGGCGCGGGCGACGCCACCCGCGAGGAGACCGTCAAGCGCTTCCGCGCCGCGCTGGACGCCGCCGGGCTGAAGGTCCCGATGGCGACCACCAACCTCTTCACCCACCCCGTCTTCAAGGACGGCGCGTTCACCGCCAACGACCGCGACGTACGGCGCTACGCGCTGCGCAAGACGATCCGCAACATCGACCTGGCCGCCGAACTCGGCGCCTCCGTCTACGTCGCCTGGGGCGGGCGCGAGGGCGCGGAGTCCGGCGCGGCCAAGGACGTGCGCACCGCCCTGGACCGGTTGAAGGAGGCCTTCGACCTGCTCGGCGAGTACGTCGAGCAGCAGGGCTACGACCTGCGGTTCGCCATCGAGCCCAAGCCGAACGAGCCGCGCGGCGACATCCTGCTGCCCACCGTCGGCCACGCCCTGGCGTTCATCAACGAGTTGGAGCGGCCCGAGCGGGTCGGCGTCAACCCGGAGGTCGGCCACGAGCAGATGGCCGGGCTGAACTTCCCGCACGGCATCGCCCAGGCCCTGTGGCACGGCAAGCTGTTCCACATCGACCTCAACGGCCAGTCCGGCATCAAGTACGACCAGGACCTGCGCTTCGGCGCCGGTGACCTGCGCCAGGCCTTCTGGCTGGTCGACCTCCTGGAGTCGGCCGGCTACGACGGCCCCCGGCACTTCGACTTCAAGCCGCCGCGCACCGAGGACTTCGACGGCGTCTGGGCCTCGGCGGCCGGCTGCATGCGCAACTACCTGCTGCTGGCCGAGCGTTCCCGCGCCTTCCGGTCCGACCCGGAGGTCCAGGCCGCACTCACCGCCTCCCGCCTGCCCGAACTCGCCCTCCCCACAGCGGAAGACGGCCTGGCCGGCCTGCTCGCCGACCGCTCCGCGTTCGAGGAGTTCGCCCTCGACACTGCCGCCCAGCGCGGCATGGCCTTCGAGCACCTGGACCAGCTGGCGCTGGAGCACCTCCTCGGCGCCCGCTGACCGGAGTTCGTGACCGAGCCGGGCCGTGCGCTCGCACGGCCCGGCTCTCGATGCTCACGCAACCCGCTGCTCCGATCGGACGGAGCAGCGGGCCCAGTTGTGGAGCCCGCTCGAGCAAGTGACATCGGGACTACCTGGGAACCGGCGGAAGGTTCGTGACCGTGCGCGAAGCCTGATCACACGCGCGGAAGCCGAAACTGACGAGGTGGTCCTCTCGCCGTAGCCGCGCGGGCGTGACCGGCGACGAGGACGAGGGACTCCTCGTCGGCATGGGGAAGTTCGGGTGCCGGGACGCCGCCGTCGGGCAGGCCGGAGCGAGGCCCCGCGCGCCCATGCGGGGGCGCGCGGGACCTCGCGTCCGGGGGCCGGCCTCAGGCCGGGTAGGGCAGCTCGGCCTCGGCGGTGCCGGCCGGGCTGACGTGCAGGGCGCCGTCCGGGCCGCCGGTGCGCAGTTGCCACGGGTGCGGGCTGTCGGTGGTCACCCGGAGGCGGTCGCCCGTGCGGCGCAGGTGGAAGCGGGCGGTCTCGCCGGGGCCGTCGCTGCGGGGGATCACGACGGTGCGCTCGGCGCCGTCGGCGAAGGCGTGGACGCGCAGTTCGACGCCGTCCGCCCAGGCGGAGACCGGGCGCTGGTCGTCCGCCCCGAGCGGGATGACGGAGTCCGGGCGGGCGAGCAGCGGCAGGGTGTGGAAGCCGTGCTGTTCCCGGACCCAGCGCGGTCCGGTGACCTGGTCGCCGGTCAGGATGTTGGTCCAATCCCCCTCGGGCACGTAGTACTCGACCGTGCCGTCGTCGGTGAAGACCGGGGCGACGAGCAGGTCGTCGCCGAGCAGGTACTGCCGGTCGAGCGTGGCGGCGGCCGGGTCGTCGGGGAACTCCAGCACCATCGCGCGCATCACCGGGACGCCGGTGGCGTGTGCCTGCTGCGCGGCGTTCTGCAGGTAGGGCGCGAGGCGGTGCTTGAGCAGGGTGAACTCGCGGGTGACCTCGACGGCCTCCTCGCCGAAGTCCCACGGCACCCGGTACGACTTGCTGCCGTGCAGCCGGCTGTGCGAGGAGAGCAGCCCGAACTGGGTCCAGCGTTTGAAGACGGCGGGGGTCGGCGTGCCCTCGAAGCCGCCGATGTCGTGGCTCCAGAAGCCGAAGCCGGACAGGCCGAGGGAGAGGCCGCCGCGCAGCGACTCCGCCATGGCGTTGAAGTGGGATTCGCAGTCGCCGCCCCAGTGCACCGGGTACTGCTGGCCACCCGCGGTGGCGGACCGGGCGAAGAGCAGCGCCTCGCCTTCTCCGCGCTTGTCGAGGAGCAGTTCGAAGACGGCCTGGTTGTAGAGGTGGGTGTAGTAGTTGTGCATCCGCTCCGGGTCGGAGCCGTCGTGCCAGACCACGTCGGTGGGGATGCGCTCGCCGAAGTCGGTCTTGAAGCAGTCCACGCCGACGTCCAGCAGAGTGCGCAGCTTGTCGGTGTACCAGGTGCGGGCGGCGGGGTTGGTGAAGTCCACCAGGGCCATGCCGGGCTGCCACAGGTCCCACTGCCAGACGCTGCCGTCCGGGCGGCGCACCAGGTGGCCCCCGCGCATGCCTTCGGCGAACAGCTCCGACTTCTGGGCGATGTAGGGGTTGATCCAGGCGGAGATGCGCAGACCCTGCTGCTTGAGCCGGGCGAGCATGCCGGCCGGGTCGGGGAAGGTGCCGGAGTCCCAGGCGAAGTCGCACCACTGGTACTCGCGCATCCAGAAGCAGTCGAGGTGGAAGACGCTGAGCGGGATGCCGCGTTCGGCCATGCCGCCGACGAAGTGGTTGACGGTGGCCTCGTCGTAGTCGGTGGTGAAGGAGGTGGTCAGCCACAGGCCCAGGGCCCAGGCCGGGGGCAGGGCCGGGCGGCCGGTGAGTGCGGTGTAGCGCTCCAGGATCCGCTTGGGGGTGGGGCCGTGGACGACGAAGAACTCCAGCGACTGGTCCTCGACGCTGAACTGCACCTGGCCGACCGATTCGGAGCCGATCTCGTAGCTGACCTTGCCGGGGTGGTTGACGAAGACGCCGTAGCCCCGGTTGGTCAGGTGGAACGGGACGTTCTTGTACGCCAGTTCGCTGCTGGTGCCGCCGTCGGCCTGCCAGATGTCGACCACCTGGCCGTTGCGGACGAACGGGGTGAACCGCTCGCCCAGGCCGTAGACCAGTTCGCCGACGCCCAGGGAGAGCCGGCCGAGCATGTGGTGCCCGCCGTCGGCGTCGGTGACGAAGCCGGTGCCGCGTTCGCCCACGGAGGTCAGGACCCGGCCGCCGGCCCTGAACTCCATCCGCCAAGGGCCGGCGGTGTCCACCCGCAGGGTGAGCTCGCCGCTGGAGAGCTCGGCCACGGGCCCGTCGCGGCGCACTTTCCCGGCGCCCGGTTCGGCGCCGGGCAGCGCGAACTCCGGTCCGCGCCGCACCGAGCCGGCGGTCGACCTGAACCTGCTCCAGCAGGCCGGTGACCGCCGGCGGCACACCCCCGGCCGACCGGAGAGGACGAACCGCGTCTCTTCCTTCGCGTTCCGAGACCAAAGCCACCGGGTCAAGCCGCTCGATCCGCCGCTGTACCGACCCCCGCGAAGGAGTCCGCAGGCCGCGAGCCCGGCATTGGCGTGTGATCTCCTTGTAGACCGCCGCCACCGAGCGGCGCTGCCGCGTCAAGTACCGGTTGCGTAGCACTTCCTGGACGATCATCTCGACCTCACCTGACAGGCGCCCGCCGCTGCGGCCTCCGCTGGAACGGCCAGGCAGCAGGTCCGACACCATTCCCTCACCGGCGCGCCACCGTCCAAGCAGGACATACACCTGGCGCCGGGAGACTCGAAGCCGCTCGGCGGCCTCATCCGCATCGGCCAGCCCCACTGTGTCCTTCGCCGCGAGCGGCCCGATCACCTCGGCCTGCCGCACCGCGGTCTCCCATGTCTGGGTCGGCGCGGTCAGCACCCCGCGCTCGGCCACCGGTTCCTCTGCCATCCGGAAGCCTCCGTCACGCACACGACTACGGACAACTCGACCGTAACGCAGGCGAGTTCGGCCCGTCCGGCGCGTTCGCAGTTCCCTGCACTCGACAGCGAATCACCAGCTCACCCGTGCACGCGACTTCGGAAACTGACAGCACCGCCGCTTACCGATCTTGCGCATCAATCGGTCGGTACATCAACAGCCACGGAATGACCTCGGTCGGTGGCCTTGGTGATGTCCGGGATGCTGTGTCGCGTGAGCGCCCAGAGCACAAACGCGAGGCAGCTGATTGCGGCGCCGAGTGCACATACGGCGCCCCAGCCGGCCGCCGTGTAAAGGGAGGTCGCGGCGATGGCACCGGTGGCGCTGCCGATCGAGTAGAAGACCATGTATCCGCCGATCAACCGGCTGCCCGCGTCCGGGTGCAGCGCATAGATCAGGGTCTGATTGGTGACATGGACCGCCTGCACGGCGAGATCGAGGAGGATCACGCCGACGACCAGGGCCCAGAGCGAGCTGCGGGTGAAGGCCAAGGGCAGCCACGAGCCAGCGAGCAGCGCCAGGGCAGTGCCGGTGGTCCGTTGGGAGAGTCCGCGGTCGTTCAGGCGGCCCGCCATGGTCGCGGCTAGGGCGCCTACGGCTCCGACCAGCCCCAATGCCCCGATCGCGGTGTGGGAAAGGAAAAACGGCGGCTCGCTGAGCGGCAGCGCGATGCTGCTCCACAGGGTGCTGAAGGCTGCGAAGATCAGCAGGCCGAGTAGGGCCCGGAGCCGCAGAAGCCGTTCCCGCGCGAACAGGGTGATCGTGGAGCGCAGGAGCTGTCCGTAACGCAGGGATGTCGGCGGGACATCGTTGTGGCGCGGCAGCACTCGGTGCAGGACCAGAGCGAGCAGAGCGGTGAGCGCCGCTGAAGCGAGGTAGACGGAACGCCAGCCCGCGAGGTCGGCCAAGAGGCCGGATGCGGTGCGGGCGAGCAAAATCCCGACGACCACGCCGCTGGTCACCAGGCCGACGACGCGTCCGCGCCGGGCGGGAGGGGCCAGTGACGCCGCGAAGGCCACCAGTGTCTGCGTGACTACCGCGAGAAGCCCCATCGCGGCCATGCCCGCGAGCAGGATCGCTGCGGTGTGGGCGGTGGCGACCGCTGCCAGCGCCACCACCAGGAGAAGCAGCTGGGCCACGATGAGCCGTCTGCGGTCGGCCATGTCGCCCAGCGGCACGAGGAAGAAGAGCCCCAGCCCGTATCCGACATGCGTGAGGGTGACGACGCTGCCGACAAGTGCCGGGCTCATAGCGAGGTCGTGGCCCACAGTCACCAGGAGCGGCTGGGCGAAGTAGACGTTGGCCACCGCGGTTCCACAGGCGACGGCGAACAGTATGACGACGCCGCGGGACAGGACGAACCCGGAACCTCCGCCGCTTCGGGCCGCGACCCGTGGTGTCGCAGCCTCACAGTCACTGAGCATTCAGCACCCCTCCCACACTTGGTTTCATCTTGCCACCAATAGGGACCGTAGCTTTTTTGGTAGCATCTTGCAACTAGTGCGAGAGTGGAGGACGGCATGGTGGCAAGGACGCGCTTCGACGACAGCGACTGTCCCGTCGCGCGGTCAGTGGACGCGATCGGCGACTGGTGGTCTCTCCTGATCGTGCGAGATGCCTTCGACGGGAGCCGTCGCTTCGGGGAGTTCCAGCGCAGCCTCGGCGTGGCGAAGAACATCCTCACCGCGCGCCTGCGCGCCCTGGTCGCCGGCGGTGTCCTCGAATCCGTCCCCGCTTCTGACGGCAGCGCCTACAGCGAATACGTACTGACCCCGAAGGGCAAAGCCCTCTTCCCCGTCATCGTGGCGCTGCGGCAGTGGGGTGAGCAGAATTCCTTCGCCCCCGGCGAACCGCACTCGCAGATGGTCGACAGCCGGCAGGGACATCCCCTTCGCACACTGGAAGTCCGGTCGGCGGACGGGCGACTGCTGAACCCCGACGACACCACCGTCCACAAGGTCTCCACCCAGTGATCTGAGCCGGAGAGACGGTGTCGACTCACCGCTCTGCCGATGATTCCGAGGCCGGGTGAGGGACCTTGGCAGCCCCGTTGCTCCGACTCCTCCAATCCGACTGGAGGAACGGCGCGAAGGGTTGCGCCGTTTTCCGCAGAAGGCGTCCGAGGTCACGGCCAGTCGTCTCGTCCGATTGGCCCCGCGCTGGCTCGGGTTCGGGCCGGTGCTCACCGCCCGGAAAGACTGCGGCTCACGCCTCCCTTCGCTCCCCAGTCGGTGCCGCATCGCCTGCGGTGCGGGGGCTGGGCATCGCAGCCGCTGCGAGTTTGAGGCGGGCGGCCATGTCGAGGTTGACCTCCCCGTACGGACGCACGTGGGACCAGAACAGCGGGGTCAGGCCGCGCCGGTCGGCGGGCGTGAGGAGGTCGGCCCACTCGGGTTCGCCGAGGATGTCCTGGAGCATGAGGGTGTTCACGTAGACCAGGGCTGATTGCAGGATGCGCAGGCACAGTACGAACATCTCCTGCTCGTCGCGCCGGTTTGAGGCGATCTCGCCGCCCTTGCCGAGGCGATCACGGAGTTTGCGCCGCTGGAGGACTCCATGACGTTCAGGCCCTCCTCGATCTCCCGCTGGAGGTCCCGAAGCCGCAGGTAGCGGGCTACGAAGATGGTCTTCTGGGCACGGCCGACTTCCAGCATCGCTGCATAGGTGGGGTGGGAGGCGTTGCGGGTGAAGCGGCGCAGGATCGCCTCGGTGGACGCGGTGCGGGTCCGGATCGCGGTGGCGTACTTGATCATCGCGGCGACCTCGGAGGCGGTGCAGTTGATCAGCTGGGAGTGGATGGCCAGGGACTTCTTCTCCACGTGCCAGTAGATGAGCACGCCCCGGCCGCCGTAGCGCGAGTGCCACTCGGTGAAGAGGTTCTGGTCGTAGGCGCGCACGTGGGTGGAGTCGGAGGCGACTGCTGTCGAGCCCTGGCCCCACAGCTCGGTGCTGCGGGCGGCGAAGGTGGCGTTCGCGATCTGGATGGCGATGGCGCGGGCTGCCTCCGCCGACAAGTAGCGGCGGCGTGCGTAGCGCAGTTCGTCCTCGGTGTGGCCGTGGCCGCCGGACGCCACGGCCTTGAAACTCGTGCACCAGCTCCCGCAGCGTCGCCTCGCCCCCGGACACCGCCGGGAACACGACCTGGCGGACCGTCCCCTCCGGAGTGCCGAGCGACGCCTCGGCAAGCTTGAAGAGGATATTCTCCTTGCCCGATACCTTCTTGAACGCGTTGACCAGCTGCTCGGTGACCTTCTTCTCCGCCCGCGCCCCGATCCGGTGCACCGTGGAGATCAGCAGCTCTACCAGCGTGTCGGTGATTTCCCGTTCCCGCTCGTGCAGCAAGGCGGCCAGCAAGGCCACCCGCAGCGGGACCGGGTGCGTCCGCAGGTGGGAAGGCGATTCCACCGCGGCCCGCGCCCGCCAGCCCGTCACGACCTTCGGCGCGACGTCGACGAACAGATCCCGTGGCAGACCGATCGCCCGCACCGCCAGAAGCTTGTCGATTTCGGTGAGCATCGTCTCCAGGCTCACGTTGCCCGGCGCTTCCTTGACCTTCGCCAGCACCGGCGGCGCGTCCTCGCCCTCCGTACCACCGCCCTCGGGTCCGGCGTCGTCCTGGTCGGCGCCGGCCACCAGAGCCACGATCCGCTCGATGCTCTCCACGGCCAGCCGGGAGGAGATCAGGGCCGTCAGCGACTCCTCGGCCGCCCGCAGGGCAGCCGCCACGATCCGATCGCACCGGCCCGGCGTGGGCGGCTCGATCCTCTCCTCGCGACAGCGGGCCAACAGTTCCACCCGGACCTGCTCGGGCCTGCGTTCCTTGTGCGCGACGTGCTCGGCCAGATACGTCGTCAGCTTCTCCGCGTCCGCGACGCTGCACTCACGGAAGCCGAGGTGCTCCCGGATCTGCGCGCGGTGGTACTCGACCGTGCGGCCCGTCCCGTCGTAGGACTCCAGCTCCGAGGCAGGAACCTGCACCTGACGGGCGACGAACTCCACGGCCTCACCGGGCAGCTCTGTCCGGTTCCGGGGAAACCGGCCGTACTGCGTATAGAACTTCAGCAGCACGGAGAAGCCCAGTCGCGTCGCACCGCGCTTGCCGGACACGAGCACTTGCTCGTCCTTCAACAGCGTCCAGTGCTCGAAGAGTTCATCCAGGTCCAACGGAGTACGGGCCACGATCGCCGATCGTCCCCGCAGAGCTTCCCCCATCGCAGCCGTACGGCCCCGGACTCACCCACACGGGTGACGCCCTCCCAAGATCATCGCTGTTTGCGGCTGGTGACAGCGTTCTTACCGGTACTGGACGGCACCCCGGTGGCCGCCGGTGAGCCGGTCTCCCTGGGGGCCTGGGACGTACGGGTCCTCGTCGCCCGCTGAATGCCGAAGGGGGCGGCGGGGCCCCGTCCGGCCCGCCCCCCGTTCACCACTCGACCCGCAGTCGCTACTCGGCCGAGAAGCAGTAGACCGTCGTCGAGCGGAACTCCTCCCCCGGGCGCAGGACGGTGGAGGGGTACTCGGGGCGGTTGGGCGAGTCCGGGAAGTGCTGCGTCTCCAGCGCGATGCCCGCGTGGGCCCGGTACGGACGGCCGGAGCGGCCGGTCAGTGAGCCGTCGAAGTGGTTCCCGGTGTAGACCTGGATCCCCGGTTCCGTCGTCAGGCATTCGAGGCGGCGGCCGCTCGCGGGGTGGCTCAGCACGGCGGCCCGGCGGAAGCCGTTCCCGGCGAGCACCCAGTTGTGGTCGAAGCCCGCGCCGGCCAGGCGGATCTGCCGGTCCTCGGCGGTGACGCGCTCGCCGATCACCGCCGGCTCGCGCAGGTCGAAGGGAGTGCCGGCGACGGGCTCGACCGGGCCGAGCGGGATCAGATCGCCGTCCACCGGCAGGTACCCGGCGGCTTCCACCTGGAGCAGGTGGTCGAGGACCGTGCCGCTGCCCTCGCCCGCCAAGTTGAAGTACGCGTGGTTGGTGAGGTTGACGACCGTCGGGGCGTCCGCGGTCGCCCGGTAGCCGATCCAGAGCCGGCCGGCGGGGTCGAGCAGGTAGGTGACCTCGGCCGTGAACGCTCCCGGGAACCCCTGGTCGCCGTCGGGGCTGTGCAGCCGCAGGCGCACGCCGGCCCGCCGGCCCTCCCGGACGGGCACGCCGTCCCAGAGCCGGGTGGCGAAGCCGTCCGGTCCGCCGTGCAGGGTGTGGCCGGTCGCCTGGGTCCGCAGCCGGTGCGTCGTACCGTCGACGGGCAGGGAGCCGCCGGCGATCCGGTTGGCGTAGCGGCCGACCGTCGCGCCGAGGTAGGCCCCTTCACCGAGCAGGTCCTCGCCGCCGTCGCAGCCGAGCACGACGTTCTCCCGCCGCCCGTCCCGGTCGGGGGCGTACAGGGCCTGGAGGCGGGCGCCGAGGCTGAGCACCTCCGCGGTGACGCCCTCCGGGAGGCCGATGATCCAGCGGGTGACGGCCTGTCCGTCCGGCAGCGTCGCGGCGACCTCCTGGGCCACCGTCAGCTCGCCCTTCGACACGAGTGCGTCTCTCGGCACGGGGTTACTCCGTTCCTTGCGGGACTGCGGGGGGACGCCGGGGAGACTACGGGGGGACGGCGACGCCCGCCCGGGCGGGCGTCGCCGTTGCTCGGCCCTGCGGGCCGTGCGCGGTCAGAACCCCTGCGCCAGGCGGTGGTAGGCCTGGTTCCAGCGCAGCTCCTTGGTGAACCGGCGGATGTTCGTGTCGTCGTCGATCACCAGGAGTTCGACGCCGATCATCTCGGCGAGGTCCTCGAGCTCCTCGGCGCCGAGCGCCCCGGACAGCACGGTGTGGTGCGGCCCGCCGGCCGTCAGCCAGGCCTCGGTGGAGGTGTGCAGGTCCGGCCGCGGCTTCCAGACGGCGCGGGCGACGGGCAGGTGGGGCAGCGGTGCCGGCGCCTCGACGACGTCGACCTCGTTGGCGACCAGCCGGAAGCGGTCGCCCAGGTCGGCGAGGCCGACCACCACCGCCGGGCCGGGCTCGGCGTCGAAGACCAGGCGGACCGGGTCCTCGCGCCCGCCGATGGAGAGCGGGTGGATCTCGCAGGAGGGGGTGGCCGCCGCGATGGTCGGGCAGACCTCCAGCATGTGCGCGCCGAGGATCAGCTCGCGGCCGAACTCGAGGTGGTAGGTGTAGTCCTCCATGAAGGAGGTGCCGCCGGGCAGTCCGGTGGCGGCCACCTTGAGGGTGCGCAGCAGGGTGGAGGTCTTCCAGTCGCCCTCCCCGCCGAAGCCGTAGCCGTCGGCCATCAGCCGCTGCACGGCGAGGCCGGGCAGCTGGCGCAGTCCGCCGAGGTCCTCGAAGTTGGTGGTGAAGGCCTGGAAGCCGCCCTGCTCCAGGAAGCCGCGCAGGCCGAGCTCGATCCGCGCCGCGTACCGCAGCGACTCGTGGCGTTCCCCGCCGGCCCGCAGCTCGGGGGCGAGGCGGTAGCCGTCCTCGTACTCCTTGACCAGTTCGGTGACGTCGGCGTCGGTCGAGGCGTCCACGGCGGCGACGAGGTCGTTGACGCCGTAGGTGTTGACGGAGACCCCGAAGCGGCGCTGGGCCTCGACCTTGTCGCCCTCGGTGACGGCGACGTCGCGCATGTTGTCGCCGAACCGGGCGAGCTTGAGGCTGCGGAGTTCGGCCCGGCCGGCGGCGGCGCGGGCCCAGGTGGCGATCCGGGCCGAGACGGCCGGGTCGGTGACGTGTCCGGCGACGGTCTTGCGCGGCACGCCGAGGCGGGACTGGATGTAGCCGAACTCGCGGTCGCCGTGGGCGGCCTGGTTCAGGTTCATGAAGTCCATGTCGATGGAGTGCCAGGGCAGTTCGACATTGGCCTGGGTGTGCAGGTGGAGCAGCGGCTTCTGCAGGGCGTCCAGTCCGGCGATCCACATCTTCGCCGGGGAGAAGGTGTGCATCCACGCGATCAGGCCGATGCAGTCGTCGGCGGAGTTGGCCTCCAGGCAGATCCGGCGGATCGCGGCGGCGTCCGTGAGGACCGGCTTCCAGGCGATCTCGACGGGCACGGCGGCGTCGCCGTCCAGGGCTTCGGCGATCCGCTGGGACTGCTCGGCGACCTGGCGCAGCGTGTCCTCGCCGTAGAGGCCCTGACTGCCCGTCAGGAACCAGACCTGGCGGCCCGGCAACGGCTTCTTCATGGGGTGTCTCCTCAACGGGCCTGGGGCTGGCCGTAGACGTTCTGGTAGCGGAAGTTGAGACTGTCGATGTCGGCCTGCGGGATGGGCAGCGGCTCGCCGAGCTGGCGGGAGAGGTGGACGGTGCGGGCCACGTCCTCGCACATCACGGCGGCCTTCACGGCGGCCTTGGCGTCCTTGCCGATGGTGAAGACGCCGTGGTTCTGCATCAGGACGGCGGGCGAGCGGTGGCCCTTGAGGGTGTCCACGATGCCGCGGCCGATCGAGTCGTCGCCGATCAGGGCGAACGGGCCGATCGGGATCTCGGCGCCGAACTCGTCGGCCATCGCGGTGAGGACGCACGGGACGGCCTCGCCGCGGGCCGCCCAGGCGCAGGCGAAGGTGGAGTGGGTGTGGACCACCCCGCCGACCTCGGGCAGGTGCCGGTAGACGTAGGCGTGCGCGGCGGTGTCGGAGGACGGCGAGTGGTCGCCTTCGACGACGTTGCCGTCCAGGTCGCAGACGATCATGTTCTGCGGCGTCAGCTCGTCGTAGGAGACGCCGCTGGGCTTGATGACGAGCAGGTCCTCGCCGGGCACGCGGGCGGAGACGTTGCCGGCGGTCCAGACGACCAGCTGGTAGCGGACCAGTTCCTGGTGGAGGTCGCTGACCTGGCGGCGGACGGCGTCGATGGTCGCGTTCACAGGGCCTCGCTCCGGGTGGTGAGGGCGGCGTTGCGGAGGTCGCGCAGGCGGTGCAGGAGCTTGTCGGCGCCGAGGCCGAAGTGGTCGTGCAGGGCGCGGTACTCGGCGAAGAGCCGGTCGTAGGCGTCGGCGGCGGCCGGGTCCGGCTGGTACGCGCCCCGGTGCACCCGGCCCATGGCGGCGGCCGCGGTCCGTACGTCCGGGTACGCGCCGGCGGCGACGGCGGCGTGGATCGCGGAGCCGAGCGCCGGGCCCTGCTCGGACTCGGCGACCGAGACCGGGCGGCGCAGCACGTCGGCGTAGATCCGCATCAGCAGGGCGTTCTTCTTGAGGCCGCCGGTGACGATGAACTCGGTGACGGGGACGCCGCCCTGCTCCAGGGCTTCGACGATGACGCGGGTGCCGAAGGCGGTGGCCTCCAGCAGGGCCCGGTAGACCTCCTCGGGCCGCGTGGCCAGGGTGAGGCCGACGATCACACCGGACAGGTGGTGGTCGACCAGCGTGGAGCGGTTGCCGTTCATCCAGTCGAGCGCCACCAGGCCGTGGCCGCCGACCGGCTGGTCGGCGATCTTCCGGGTGAGCAGCTGGTGCAGGTCCTCGCCGTTCGCCTCGGCCTCGGCCAGGTACTCGGCGGGCACGCCCTGGCGCAGCCACCAGGCGAAGATGTCGCCCACCGCGCTCTGGCCGGCCTCGTAGCCGTAGGAGCCGGTGACGATGCCGTCCTCGACCACGCCGCAGATGCCGGGGACGTCGGCGAGCGTCGCGCCGTTGACGACGTGGCAGGTGGAGGTGCCCATGATGGCGAGGAGTCGGCCGTTGTCGACGGCCCCGGCGGCGGGGGCGGCGACGTGCGCGTCGACGTTGCCGGCGGCGACCGCGATGCCCTCGGGCAGGCCGGTCCAGGCGGCGGCCTCGGCGGTCAGCGAGCCGACCCGGGAGCCGAGCGCGGAGAGCGGGTGCTCGAGGCGGGTGCGGGCGAAGTCCGCGAAGTCCGGGTGCAGGGCGGCGAGGTAGTCCTCGCTCGGGTAGCTGCCGTCCTGGTGGATGCCCTTGTAGCCGGCGGTGCAGGTGTTGCGGCTCTCGGCGCCGGTGAGCTGCCAGACGATCCAGTCGGCGGCCTCGATCCACCGCTCGCAGGCCGCGTAGACGGCCGGGTCCTCCTCCAGCACCTGGAGGGCCTTGGCGTACTGCCACTCGGCGGAGATCTTCCCGCCGTAGCGGTGGATCCACTTCTCGCCGCGGGCGTGGGCCAGGGCGTTGATCCGGTCGGCCTGGCCCTGGGCGGCGTGGTGCTTCCAGAGCTTGGGCCAGGCGTGCGGGCGCGGCGCCCACTCGGCCGTCTCGGCGAGCGGGGTGCCGTCGGCGAGCACCGGCAGGACGGTGCAGGCGGTGAAGTCGGTGGCGATGCCGATCACTTGGGCGGGGTCGACGCCGGCGGCGGCGAGCGCGGCGGGGACGGCGGTGCGCAGCACCTCGCGCCAGTCCGCGGGGTGCTGCAGCGCCCAGTCGGGCGGGAGCAGCCGACCGGTGCCGGGCAGCTCGCGCTCGATGACGGCGTGCGGGTAGTGGTGGACGGCGGTGCCGACCTCCTCACCGTCCCGTACACGGACCACCACGGCGCGGCCGGAGAGGGTGCCGAAGTCGATCCCGACGGCGTATCTCTCCAGGGCAGGGGCGGCAGGAATTGCGGTCACGTCCTCATCCTTCGTACGGGAGACCGGCGTTCTCACCTGTCGCCGGCGCGATCCACGACCGGGGCAGGGGGGAGCGCACCGGCGACAGGCTCCGTTCCGCGACCTCTCCCTCAGAAGGGCGGAACGATGGGCCACCGGCCGGGCGCGCAGAAGCGGGGATGTCGGCGCCTGGCCGGTGGAGTGGAAGGGCGTCTGTTAACGCTCACGGGAATTGTTAGCGCTAACAATCACCGTGTCAAGGGAGGTTGCCTGGTCCGTGTGCGCGAGGCCGGATGACCGGGGCGACGGCGGCTCCATCAGTGGTCCGAGCAGGCCTGCCGTCGGCCCACGCGGACCCGCCGTCGGCCCGACTAGGCCTGCCGTCGGCTCAGGAAGACCCGCTGCCGGCCCGAGCCGACCTGCCGCCGGTTCAACGCCGGGCGGCGGGGCCCACACTGCGGCGCAGCACCAGCTCCGGGGAGATCCGCACATGGGTCCGGGAGACCGAGGCCCCCTCCAGCTCCCCGACGAGCAGCTCCAGGGCCCGTCTGCCGAGCTCGCCGAAGTCCTGCCGCACGGTGGTCAGCGGCGGGGTGAAGTAGGCGGCCTCGGGGATGTCGTCGAACCCGACCACGCTGATCTCCTCCGGGACCGACCGACGGGCCTCGTGCAGGGCGCGCAGCAGACCGAGGGCCATGTGGTCGTTGGCGCAGAAGACGGCGGTGACGTCGGGCAGTTGGGCGATCCGCAGCCCCGCCTGGTAGCCCGAGCGGGCACTCCAGTCGCCGCGCTCCACCTCCGGCACCGGAGCTCCGGCCGCCTGCAGCGTGAGGCGCCACCCCTCCTCGCGGTCCTGGCTCTCCAGCCAGTTGGCCGGCCCCGCCAGGTGGTGCACGGTGCGGTGGCCCAGGTCGAGCAGGTGCCCGGTGGCCTCTCCGGCGCCGAAGCGGTTGCCGACCGACACCATGGGCACCCGGGTCTGGTTGCCCGAACCGACCGCGACGAGCGGCACCGAGCTGGACAGCCGGGCGACCGCGCTGACGGCGGACGTCTGCGGCGCGATCACCACGACGCCCTCCACCCCCTGGTCGCGCAGCCGGTCGACGGCCTCCTGCACCGAGCGGCCGTCCAGGGAGCGCAGACTGGTCACGCTCACGAAGTACCCGGCGCTGCGCGCCGCCCGCTCGATGCCGTCCAGCATCGAGGCCGGTCCGTAGAGCGTGGAGTCGAAGCTGACCACGCCGAGGGTCTGCGAGCGGCGGGTGACCAGCGCGCGGGCGGCGGAGTTCGGCCGGTAGTCCAGCTCTCGTATGGCGGCCAGCACCCGGTCCCGGGTGTCCGGCCGGACGTGCGGGGCTCCGTTGAGCACCCGGGACACCGTCTGATGGGACACCCCGGCCAGTTTGGCCACGTCCGCCATCACCGGCTGGCGCTGTTCCGTCCCGGCACTCTCTGTTCCCACGCGTCGTCCCCTCCTAGGCTGGGACCACAGTACGCGACCGGGTCCGGGCCGAATCCGTCACTCTCGGTTCAACGGGCGTTCCCTTCTTACCAGCGCCCGGGCCGGTCGGAGGTGGCCGTCGCGGCCAGCTGACGCTCACGGGTCTTCACCCGGGCGACACACGAGGGCCGGGGCGGGCGGCACGAGCACCGGCGTGACCGCGGCACCCCCACGCCTTTCCACTCCACGTCCGGGCCACACCCCCGGCGCCCCGGCATCGGGTCACCGCGTGCCGCAGCCGGAGCGCGCCGCCCAGGCGATCGGGCCCCGGACGGCGGCGGTCGGCGGACCGCCCTGCACGGCGGCAGTCGGCGGACCCGAATGGTGGGCAGTCGGCGGACCGTGGCCGGTCGTGGCCGGGCCCCGGCGCCGCTCGGGTGCGGAGCCGGGGCCCGGCCGGGAGATCAGCCGAGGGTCCACTTCTGGTTGTCGCCGCCCAGCGGCATCGGCCCCCGCCTCACGCCCATGTGACCCTGGCCGAGGAGGCTCCGCGCCGGTGGACGGCGGTCACCGCGCACCTCGCGGATGGCGCCGCGGTGGCCCCCGGACTGCGTCCGGTTCCGCGGAAGTCCCGGGAGGCTCAGTGGAGTTCGGGGGCTAAGTGGAGTTCGGGCGCTCAGTGGGGTTCGGCCGCTCAGTGCGGCCGCAGCCCCGCGAAGACGACGTCGAAGATCCGCTCCCTGGCCTGCGGGTCGGCCGTGAGCTGGTCGGTCGCCGCCCCGACGCCCACGAGCAGGGCGATCAGCTCGGGCAGGCCCAGTTCGGGGCGGACGGCTCCGGCCCGTTGCGCGGCGGCGAGCAGTGCGGAGAGCCGGCTCCGCATCAGTTCGGTGGAGCGGCGCAGGGAGGCGTGCACGTCCACGCCGGCCTCGGCGAGGGCACGCGTGAACTCCTGCTTGCCCGCCGACTGTTCGACGATCAGGCGGAAGCCGTCGAAGAACGCCCGGGCGGGTTCGGCTCCGGCGGCCAGCTCTGCCGTGCGGGCGGCGATCGTCTCCAGCCTGCGGACCATGACCGCCTCCAGCAGCGCCTCCTTGGTGGGGAAGTGCCGGAAGAGGGTGCCGACGCCGACGCCGGCGGCGCGGGCGATCTCCTCCGTCGGCACACCCACGCCGCGCACGGCGAACACCTCGGTGGCGACGTCGAGCAGCCTCGCCCGGTTGCGGGCGGCGTCCGCGCGCAGCGGCCGTTCCGAAGCCCCGTCCATCCCTTCTCCCTCCCGTCCGCGGCAATGGCGGACGCAAGCCATGGACAACCGGAGTGGTCAGTCCGTATCGTTGAACCGGAGTCGCTGGTCCGGTTCCAGCGGCGCGATCCCGGGGGTTGATCATGTCCGAAACGCTGTCGCCGCGCGAGGTCTTCCACGCACTGCTGACGGGCATCAGCGAGGGGCGGTTCTCGGAACTGGCCCGGCTCTACGCCGAGGACGCCGTGGTGGAGACGGTGTTCCAGCCCGTCGGCCCGCGCCGTTTCGAGGGACGGGCCGTCCTCGCCGAGCGGTTCGAGCAGGTCGGCGCGCACTCGCCGCTGGAGCTGCGGCCGCGGAACGTGGTGGTCCGGGAGACCGACGACCCCGAGGTGGTCGTCGCCGAATTCGACTACCAGGTGCGCCACCGGGGCACCGGGCGGACCTTCGAGGCCGCGAACATCCAGGTGCTGCGGGTCCGCGACGGCCTGATCGTGCACAGCCGGGACTACCACGACCACCTGGCCCTCGCCGTGGCCGGCGGCGGCCTGCCGCAGCTCGTGGCAGCCCTCGACGGCAAGTAGCACCCGACGCGGGGGCACCCGGCGCGGCCGACGCCGCCGCCCCGGGTGCCGCCGGCGGCCTCCGGACTCCTCGTCGGTCGCGGCGCAGCACCACCGTGGCGTTGTCGCCGCCGAAGCCGAAGCCGTTGACCGCCCGCCACCCGCGCGTCGGGCACGGGGGTCGCAGATCGCGGGAGGTGGACGCGCTCGGGGGCCGACCTACCAGCACAGGGCGACGGAACCACTCACTCCCTGGTGAGCGGGAGTCGAACGTAGACCAACCGCCCGATGCCGGCAACGGCTCCCCCGCGGCAGCGGCCACCCCGCGGGGCGGCCGCTAGGTTTCGGGGATCCAACGATGCTCCGGCAGCTCTTGACTCCGCTGATGTGAGCGTTAACACTCATGTCACGCCAGGCCAGGGCAGTCGAAACCCCGATGTTCCACAGCACCAGGGACCGCCCGCCGGCCGGCCCCGCTCGACCGCTCCCAGTCGCCCAGTCAGGGGACGCTCTGTGCCGGTCGCGGAACACACTGGAGGAACTGTGCGGAAGATTTCGGCGAGCCTCGTCGCCGCGGGGCTGGCGCTCTCGTTGGCGGCCTGCGGCCAGAGCAGCACCGGCGCCGGCGACGGCGCGGCCAAGGGGGACGCCAAGGGCGGCCTGGTGGGCATCGCCATGCCGACCAAGTCGTCGGAACGCTGGATCAACGACGGCAGCAACATGGTCAAGCAGTTCCAGGCCAAGGGCTACAAGACCGACCTGCAGTACGGCGACAACGTGGTGGAGAACCAGGTCTCCCAGGTGGAGAACATGATCACCAAGGGCGCCAAGCTGCTGGTGATCGCCGCCATCGACGGCTCCTCCCTCACCAACGTGCTGCAGAAGGCCGCCGACGCGCACATCCCGGTGATCTCCTACGACCGGCTGATCCGCGGCACGGCCAACGTCGACTACTACGCGACCTTCGACAACTACAAGGTCGGCGTCCTCCAGGGCAGCTACATCGTCGACAAGCTCGGCCTCGCGGACGGCAAGGGCCCGTTCAACATCGAGCTGTTCGCCGGCTCGCCGGACGACAACAACGCGAACTTCTTCTTCAACGGCGCGATGAGCGTCCTCAAGCCGTACCTCGACCAGAAGAAGCTGGTCGTGCAGAGCGGCCAGACCGACTTCAACCAGGTCGCCACGCTGCGCTGGGACGGCGGCGTCGCCCAGTCCCGGATGGACAACCTGCTGAGCAAGTCGTACACCAGCGCCCACGTCGACGCCGTGCTCTCGCCGTACGACGGCATCTCGATCGGCATCATCTCCTCCCTGAAGGGCGTCGGCTACGGCAGCGCCAAGTCGCTGCCCGTCGTCACCGGGCAGGACGGCGAGCTGGCCTCGGTGAAGTCGATCATCGCGGGCGAGCAGACCCAGACCGTCTACAAGGACACCCGCGAACTGGCCAAGGTCGCCGTGCAGATGGGCGACGCGCTGCTGACCGGCGGCAAGCCCGAGGTCAACGACACCAGCCAGTACAACAACGGCGTCAAGACCGTCCCGGCGGAGCTGCTGCAGCCGGTCAGTGTCGACAAGGACAACTACCAGAAGGTCCTGGTCGACAGCGGCCAGTACACCGCGGACCAGCTCAAGTAGCCTGCGGGGCCCGCTCGGCGGGCCCCTTCCGAACCGGCGGTGCGGAGTCCGCGAGCGTCCCCGGGAGCCCGGGTCGCTCCGACGAGGAGCCCGGGAGCCCGCGGCTCCCCCCAGACCCGGATGCTCGCCCACCGCACCGCCCCGAACGATACGGACGCACAACCATGGCTGGACCCGTTCTCGAAATGCGGTCGATCAGCAAGTCGTTCCCCGGCGTCAAGGCGCTCTCCGAGGTCAACCTGAGCGTCGGCGCCGGTGAGGTGCACGCCATCTGCGGCGAGAACGGCGCCGGCAAGTCCACCCTGATGAAGGTGCTCAGCGGTGTCTACCCGCACGGCAGCTACGAGGGCGAGATCCTCTTCGAGGGCGAGCCCTGCCGCTTCAAGGACATCCGGGCCAGCGAGCAGCGCGGCATCGTCATCATCCACCAGGAACTCGCGCTGGTGCCGTACCTGTCCATCGCCGAGAACGTCTTCCTCGGCAACGAGCACGCCTCCCGGGGCATCATCAGCTGGCACCGGACGCTCACCCACGCCGCCGAGCTGCTCCGCCGGGTCGGCCTCGACGAGAGCCCGCACACCCGGATCGCCGACCTCGGCGTGGGCAAGCAGCAACTGGTCGAGATCGCCAAGGCGCTCGCCAAGGAGGTCAAGCTGCTCATCCTGGACGAGCCGACGGCCGCGCTGAACGACGAGGACAGCCGCAAGCTGCTCGACCTGATCCTGGAGCTCAAGGCGCAGGGCATCTCCTGCATCATCATCTCGCACAAGCTGAACGAGATCGCCCGGGTCGCCGACGCCGTGACGATCCTGCGCGACGGGCAGACCATCGAGACCATCGCGATCGGCTCCGAGGGCATCTCCGAGGAGCGGATCATCCGCGGCATGGTCGGCCGCGACCTGGAGCACCGCTACCCCGAGCGCACCCAGGACATCGGCGAGATCGCCTTCGAGATCGAGGACTGGAGCGTCCGGCACCCGCTCGACCAGCAGCGCATGGTGGTCGACAGCGCCTCGCTCAACGTGCGCTGCGGGGAGATCGTCGGCATCGCCGGCCTGATGGGCGCCGGCCGCACCGAGCTGGCCATGAGCGTCTTCGGCCGCTCGTACGGGCGGTGGGCCGACGGCCGGGTACGGCTGCACGGCAAGGAGATCCGCACCCGCACGGTGCCCGAGGCGATCGGGCACGGCATCGCGTACGTCACCGAGGACCGCAAGCAGCTCGGCCTCAACCTCATCGACGACATCAGCCGGAACATCTCCCTGAGCGCCCTCGGCAAGGTCGCGAAGTACGGCCGGGTCAACCGGCACGAGGAGACCAGGGTCGCCGAGTCCTTCCGGCGGACCATGAACATCAAGGCCCCGACGGTGTTCACCCGGACCGGCACGCTCAGCGGCGGCAACCAGCAGAAGGTCGTCCTCAGCAAGTGGATCTTCGCCGAGCCGGAGGTGCTGATCCTCGACGAGCCCACCCGCGGCATCGACATCGGAGCGAAGGCGGAGATCTACACCGTCATCGCCGAACTTGCCGCCCAGGGCAAGGCCGTGCTCGTCATCTCGTCCGAACTCCCCGAACTCCTGGGCCTGTGCGACCGGATCTACACCATGGCCGAAGGCCGGATCACCGGTGAGGTGGCCCGCGCCGACGCCACCCAGGAATCCCTCATGCGACTCATGACCATGAGCAGCGCATTCAGCAACGAGCAGGTGTGAGGCATGGCCCCGACCGAGATCATCACGGATTCGTCCCCGAAGGCACCGCAGTCCGACCCCGGCCCCTCCGTCGGCGCCATGCTGGCCCGCGCGCTGCGGGGCAACGTGCGCCAGTACGGCATGCTGGTCGCACTCGCGCTGATCGTGCTGCTCTTCCAGATCTGGACGGACGGCATCCTCCTCCAGCCGCTCAACATCACCAACCTGATCCAGCAGAACGGTTACATCCTGATCCTGGCGATCGGGATGATGATCGTCATCATCGCCGGGCACATCGACCTCTCGGTCGGCTCCCTGGCCGCCTTCGTCGGGGCCGCCGCCGCGGTGATGATGGTCAAGCACCACGTGCCGTGGCCCGTGGCGCTGCTGGCCGCGCTGGTGATCGGCGCCGTCGCCGGCGCCTGGCAGGGCTTCTGGATCGCCTACCTCGGGATCCCGTCGTTCATCGTCACCCTGGCCGGCATGCTGCTGTTCCGCGGCGGCACCCAGATCATCCTGCAGGGCCAGTCGGTGGCGCCGTTCCCCAAGGGCTTCCAGAGCATCAGCAGCGGCTTCCTCCCCGAGGTCGGCCCGCACACCAACTACCACAACCTCACCCTGCTGCTGGGCCTCGCGGTGCTGGCCGTCGCGATCCTCCAGGAGGTGCGCGGCCGTCGGCAGACCGCCTCGTACGGGCTGGAACTGCTCCCGCTCGGGCTGTTCCTGGTCAAGCTCGCCGTGATCACCGCGGCCGTGGTGGCCTTCACCCTCCTGCTCGCCAGCTACCACGGCGTGCCGATCGTGCTGCTGATCCTCGGCGCGTTGCTGGTCGGCTTCGGCTACCTGATGCGCAACTCGATCATCGGGCGGCACACCTACGCCATCGGCGGCAACGAGGCCGCGGCCAAGCTGTCCGGGGTGAAGAGCAAGCGGGTCGTCTTCCTCGCCTTCACCAACATGGGCGTCCTCGCGGCGCTCGCCGGCCTGGTCTTCGCGGCCCGCCTCAACGCCGGCACGCCGCAGGCCGGCATCAACTTCGAACTGGAGGCCATCGCCGCCGCGTTCATCGGCGGCGCCTCCGCCAGCGGCGGTGTGGGCACCGTCCTCGGCGCCATCATCGGCGGCCTGGTGCTGGGCGTCCTCAACAACGGCATGTCGCTGGTCGGTGTCGGCACCGACTACCAGCAGGTCATCAAGGGCCTGGTCCTGCTCGCGGCCGTCGGCTTCGACGTCTACAACAAGCGCCGAGCAGGGTCCTGACCGGACCGCCCGAGCACGGGAGGACGGGCTGCGGTGCCTCGGCGCCGCAGCCCGTCCTCCCGTTTCCGGGGCTGCCGGCGGCACAGTCCGACGGCGCCACCGACCGTCCCTGGGGCCCGTCGGGCACACCTCGCGGAAAAACTTTCGAACCGGCGGCAACCTCCTCCGCGACGGCGGCAACTGACAGACGAACCGGAGGGCGGAACCCGCCCACGGGTCGTCCGATCCCACCGCCGCCTGGCGCCGCGCACCGCCACTCCCGAGCGGGTGCGCGCGGCAGCGCCGAAGCAAGGAGTAGCCCCATGAACGACACGGACCCCACGGCGGACGGCCACCGCCGGCGCGCCCGCGCGAGCGCCGGGGTGCGACGCCCCCGCGGGCGCCACCGCCGGCGCTGGACCACGTTGGGCCTGGCCCTGGGTGTGCCCGGGGTGCTCGGGCCCTACCTGCTGTTCGTGCAGGCGGACTCCAAGGCCGCGTCGGTCGACCCGGACGCCTACTACGCGCTGGTGTCCGTCCGCAGCGACAAGGCGCTGGACGTGCCCGGGTCGGACGCGGCCGACGGCGTCTGGATCCGGCAGATGAACCGGGTGGCCGCGGCCGCGAGCCAGCAGTGGCGGCTGCGGCTGACGGGGGACGGCTACTACGAGCTGGAGAACCGCGGCAGCCACAAGGTCCTGGGAGTGCGCGGTGACTCCTCGCAGTCCGCCGCCGCCGTCGAGCAGCAGAGCGACCACGCCTCCGCCGCCCAGCAGTGGCGGATGCAGGACGTGGGCGACGGCACGGTGAAGTTCGTCTCCCGCAACAGCGGCCTGGTGCTCGACGTGTGGGGCGGCGGCAGCGGCGAGGGGGTGCCGCTCATCCAGTACGCCGACCGGGGCAGCACCAACCAGCAGTGGCGGCTGGCGAAGGTGTCCGGCACGGGCGGGTACACCTGGCACAACGCGCAGATCGTCGGCGGCGGCTTCGTCACCGGACTGGTGTTCAACCCCGCCCGCAAGGACCTGCTGTACGCCCGCACGGACATCGGCGGCGCGTACCGCTGGGACGCGGCGGCCGGCCGGTGGACCTCGCTGACCGACTGGATCGGCGGCGCCGACTGGAACCTGCTGGGCATCGAGAGCCTGGCGACCGACCCGGTCGACCCCGACCGGCTCTACCTCGCGAGCGGCACCTACACCAACGACTGGGCGGGCAACGGCGCGATCCTGCGCTCCACCGACCAGGGCCGGACGTTCCAGCGCACCGACCTGCCGTTCAAGCTGGGCGGCAACGAGGACGGCCGGTCCATGGGCGAGCGCCTGGTGGTGGACCCCGCCGACCACCGCACGCTCTACCTGGGTACCCGGAAGAACGGCCTGTGGCGCAGCACCGACTACGGCGTGACCTGGAGCCAGGTCGGCGCCTTCCCCGTCAAGGACGGTGCGAGCAGCGGCGTCGGCCTGTCCTTCGTGACCTTCGGCCCGGCCGGCAGCAGGACGATCTACGTCGGCGTGGCCGACAGGGCCACCTCCCTGTACCGCTCCACCGACGGCGGCACCACCTGGCAGGCCGTGGCCGGCCAGCCCACCGGCCAACTGCCGCAGCACGGCGTGCTGTCCGGCGACGGCTCGTTCTACCTGACGTACACCAACGCGCCCGGCCCGAACGGGGTGACGGCCGGCTCGGTGTGGAAGTACACGCCGTCCACCGGGGCGTGGCAGAACGTCTCGCCGTCCAGCGGCAGTTACGGCTTCGACGGGCTGGCGGTCGATCCGCAGCACCCGTCCACGGTGATGGTCACCACGCTGGACCGCTGGTGGCCCTCCGACGAGCTCTACCGGTCGACCGACGGCGGCGCCACCTGGAAGGCGCTCGGCGCGAGCTCGGAGCGCGACGACTCCGCGGCGCCGTACGTGGGCACCGGCATCGGGCACTGGATGGGCGCGCTGGCCATCGACCCGTTCGACTCCGGGCACGTGCTGTACGGCACCGGCTCGGGCATGTGGGGCAGCAACGACGTGACGGCGGCGGACAGCGGTCGCCCGACGCACTGGACCGTCCCGGCCAAGGGACTGGAGGAGACCGCGACGCTCGGCCTGGTCAAGCCCCCCGGCCTCCCGCTGATCAGCGCGCTCGGCGACGTCAGCGGGTTCCGGCACGACGACCTGACCAAGGTCCCCGCGAAGGCGCTGAGCGGGCCGCTGTTCACCAACACCACCGGCGTCGACTTCGCCCAGGCGAAGCCGGAGTTCATGGTGCGGGTCGGTCTCGGCGGCCAGCAGCACGGCGCGTACTCGACCGACGGCGGAGCCGGTTGGACCCCGTTCGCGAGCGCTCCGGTGGGCGACGCGGGCGGCGGTGCCGCGGCCGTCTCGGCGGACGGCGGCACCGTGGTGTGGACCCCGGCGGGCCAGGTCCCGTTCGTCTCCACCAACCGCGGCGCGTCCTGGGCGCCGGCCTCCGGCCTGCCCAAGGACGCGGCCGTGGTGGCCGACCGCGCGGCGGCCGGCACCTTCTACGCCCTCAGCGGCGGCACCCTGTACTCCGCCACCGACGGCGGCAGGCACTTCACCGCCCACGCCACCGGCCTGGGCGACGGGCAGCTCAAGACCGTCCCGGGCATCGCCGGTGACCTGTGGATCGCCGGCGGGGGCAGCGGGCTGCGGCACTCCACCGACGGCGGGGCGAGCTTCCGCAAGCTCGACGGCGTCGAGCAGGCGAGCGCCATCGGCTTCGGCAAGGCGGCACCGGGCGCCGGGTACCAGGCCCTCTACCTGAGCGGCAAGGTGAAGGGCGTCGTCGGCCTGTTCCGCTCCACCGACGGCGGCTCGTCGTGGGTGCGGATCAACGACGACCAGCACCAGTTCGGCGGCACCCTCGTCAGCGTCATCTCCGGCGACCCCGACGTCTACGGCCGGGTCTACCTGGGCGCCGGCGGCCGCGGCGTGGTCTACGGCGACCCGTCCTGACCGGCCCGGCCCGGGGGCGGCCGGCGGCTTCGCGCCGCCGCCCCCGGGCGGCCCCGGACGGCCCCGAAAAGAATCCGCGCCGGAGCGGCAACCTTTCCGGCCCCGGCGCCCACTGAGGGGTGCAACGTCGAGTCGATCTACCGAATGGATGGGAATGACGGCAACGAAGCACGCCGCCCCGCAGCCGAGGCGCGGGCTGGTCATGGGCATTCCGTTGGCGCTGGTGGCGGCCGCCGTGCTGGTGTGCCTGGCCTTCGCGCTCCTTCCGGGCAGCGGCGGCGGTTCGGGTGCCGGGGAGCCGGCCGCCGCGTCCGTCGCGGCCACCGGACCGGCCACCGAACCGGTTACGCCGCCCGACACCGGTGCGCCCGCCGGATCCACGCCCACCGTGGCGACGCCGTCGACCGGCAGCGCCCCGCCGTCGGCCTCCGGCACCCCCTCGCCCTCGGCCACCCTCACCCGGAAGCCGTCGGCCGGTGCCACGCCGTCGGCCCCCGGCACCCCCTCGCCTTCGGCCGCCGGGACCGCGGGCGCGGCTCCGTCCACCGCCTCCCTCGCCGGGCGGATCAAGCCCGGGGCGAGCTACCAGGGTGTCGTGACGTCCTACGACGCGGCCGACGGCAACGGCGCCTGCTCGTTCGGCCCGTCCGGCGATCTCATGGTCGCGGCGATGAACCACACCGACTACGAGGTGTCGAAGGCGTGCGGGGCCTCCGTACTGGTCCGCGCCGCCAACGGGGCGAGCATCACCGTGCGGATCGTCAACGAGTGCCCGCTGCCCTGCGCGCCCGGGCAGCTCGACCTCAGCCACGAGGCCTTCGCCAAGCTCGCCGAGCTCTCGGTGGGCCGCCTCCCGGTCACCTGGACGCTGTTGAGCCCCGGTACGGCGCCGGACACGATGTCGATCCGGTACAAGACCGGGTCCAGCCAGTGGTGGTGCGGCATCCAGGCGATCGGCCACCGGAACCCGGTGGCGACGCTGGAGGTCCGGGCGGCCGGCGGCTGGCGGCAGCTGCCCCGCACCGACTACAACTACTTCCTCTCCACCGACGGCACCGGGTGCGGCGGCCCGATCAGGGTCACCGACATCTACGGCGAACAACTGACCGTCGACGGGATCGCGTTGCGACCGGAGGCCGTGCAGCCGGCCCGGGTCCAGTTCGCCCGGCATTGACCGCGCCGCTCGCCCGTCGGCCGTCCGGGCTCCGCCCCCGGGACGACCGCCCGCCGGGGCCGAGGACGGGCACTGCTACGCTCAAGCCGATTGTTAACGCTCACATTGCAGGGAGAGGGCGACCGAGGGAGATGCTCCTCGATGACGCGTCCGCGGAGTTCCACGACTTCTTCGAACGCCACTACGCCGAACTCGCCCGTCTCGCCCACCTCCTGACCGGCGAGACGGACGCGGCCGACGACCTCGCGGCGGATGCCCTGGCCGCCCTGTGGCAGCGCTGGGACCGGCTCCGCGCGGCCGACCACCCGCTCGCCTACGCCCGCGGGGTGGTCGCCAACATGGCCCGGGCCCGGATCCGCAGCGCGGTCCGCGAGCGGCGCCGGGTCCTGCTGTTCTGGTCCCGCAACCCGGAGAAGACGGAAGGCCCGGACGTGGCCGCCGTGCTGGACGTCCGCGCGGCGCTCGCCCGGCTGCCGTTCCGCAAGCGCGCGTGCGTGGTGCTGCGCCACGCCTTCGACCTGTCGGAGAAGGACACCGCCGCGGCCCTGGGCATATCGGTCGGTACGGTGAAGAGCCAGACCTCGAAGGGGATGGCCGAGCTGGAACGCGCCCTCGGCGCACGAGCGGTCGGCGAACTGACGACAGGAAGGAGGAACCGGTGAACGAGGACATCACCCGGCGGCTGCGCGAGGCCGCCGACGCCCACCAGCCCGACCGCGCACGGATCCTGGCCCGCGTCGAACGCGGCGCGGCCGGCCCTCCCGTCCGCCACCGCACGCCGTCGTTCGCGAGGTGGCCCAGGGCCGCCCTCGCCGGCCTCGCCGCCGCCGGCATCCTGGCGACCGGCGGGCTCGCCGTCGCCGCCGTCGCCGGCATCGTCGGAACGCCGCCGCCGTCGGACACCGCCACCACCGCACCGGCCGCCCCGTCCCCGGCGGCGGACTCCCCCACGGCCCGGCCCACTCCCCCCACCAGCCCGGCCCCGGCCATCACCACCGCGCCACCCGCCCCGGCTCCCACGAGTTCGCGCCCGACTCCCCCGGCGAGCAGCCGGCCCCAGAACGGCCCGCTGTGGTCGGACGGCTCGGTGGACCAGCACAGCACCGTCTACTGGGCCCAGAACGACGTCGTGCTCAAGACCACCCAGCCGCTCACCGCGCTCACCGTGGAGATGCGGATCGCCCAGACCGGCGACGTACGGGACACCGGCAACTGGCGGACCCTGCCGAACGACGACTTCACCGTCACCGTGCAGGAGTCCGGCGGCGCGCTGGTCTACCGCTGGGTCCTCAAGCCCGGCCGCACGGTACCGACCGGGCAGCACGAATTCGCCGGCCAGTACAACCACGCCACCGGTGTGCGCAATGCCGCCGGCGACACCTACCGCGTCGATGCCCAGTCGGCGGGCGGCCCGGCCGGGGTATCGGGAGGATTCACACCGGCACGGTAGCGGCCGGCCCGGCTCCGGCCGGGAAACCGGCGGCCGGCGAATCCCCCGCACGATCGACGACGGGTCGGCGGTCGGCGACGGATCTTCCCTGGAGTAATCCCGGAGGATCCTCCGCCGGCCGCCGAGTTGCATTCTCACGGCCGGCGCCAGGGGGCCGTGAACTCCGGACCTCCCAAGTCACCGCGCTCTCGGTAACGTTGTCGAAGGAGTTCGGCGCGGCCGGATCGCCGCACAAACGGTACGCCTACGAATCTTCACCATGTCGAACGAATTGTTGAAAGGTCGCATCGCAATCAATTCACCGGCCACCCACATTCGGAGCAGCGGCGAGTAGATCATCACTTTCCGGCAAAAGTGATTCACGCACTGTTCACCGGATTCCGGAACCCACACCCTTTCCGGGACGTCGAACTCAGCAAGAGGCCAACAAAGAGTCAGGTCCAGGAAAAGGAGTGGTCAATGTCCATGGTCAGGAGGGTGACAGGCCCCGCGGCCGTGGCCCTCGTGGCCGTGTTGGGCCTGCTGGTGCTGTGCCAGTCCGCCTCCGCGTTCCTCCGGCAGGAGCGCTGCCCGCGGGCGGTCGCGGAGGCGAAGCTCGCCGAGGAGGCCGTAGCCCCCAAATCCGCCCCCGGCCTCTGCTGGGTACGGCCCCGGAACGTCGAAGTCCCCGACCGGCGACCCGAGTTGACCGCGACCATCGCCCACGACGCTCCCGACACCGCCGTCCCGCCGCCGGTCGGTGTGTCCGACCCGCCCTACGGGACGAGCAGACGGTGCAGAGCGGCGGTCCTCCAGGTGTGCCGCTGCTGATCGGCGCCGACCGCGCCCGCACGCTCATCGACGGCGGCTACCTCCCGAACGGCGGCCCCTCCGCCGCCCCACGCCCGGCAGTTCACGACAGGCCCACGACGGCCCACGGCAGCACCGCCGTGCCGCCGCGCTCCGCGCTGCCTGCCTCCGTACCGAGCGGGCACGGTCCCGAAGTCTCCGTTCCTACCCGACTTCCGAAGGGCCCGAGGCACCGACATGCAAGCATTCATCGACCACGCCCGTACCTTCCGCCACCGTGCCGCGCAGGACGCCGACGCCTTCGGGCGGCTGGCGGCGGGCCAGAACCCGCAGGCACTGTTCATCACCTGCTCGGACTCCCGCATCATCCCCGCCGCCCTCACCGGCGCCCGGCCGGGCGACCTCTTCGAGATGCGCACCGCCGGCAACATCGTGCCGCCGTACCGTCCGCCGGTTCCCTCGGCCGAGGCCGCGACCATCGAGTACGCGGTCGAGGTCCTGGGCGTCGCCGACATCGTGGTGTGCGGGCACTCCCACTGCGGCGCCGTGGGCGCCGTCGTCCGGGGTGACGACCTCACCGCCGTGCCCGCGGTGCGTGACTGGCTCGCCGACGGCACCGCGCTGACGCCCGACGGGGAGCCGAGCCACGACCTGGCCGCCCCCGTGCAACGCCACGTCCTGGACCAGTTGGAGCGGCTGCGCACCCACCCGAGCGTCGCCCGCCGCGTCGACGAGGGCCTGCTGGGCCTGCACGGCTGGTTCTACGAAGTGCACACCGGCGCGGTCCTCAGCCACCGCCCGGGCACCGACGCCTTCCTGCCGCTGTGACACCGCGGCCCTCCGTCACCCCGCGGCCCCCCATCTCCGAACCTCCGACCTCCGAACCTCCACCGATGAGGGCTCCCATGCGTCTTCCCACGCTCAGGCTCGGCCTGTTCAAGTACGACCTGACCGCCTCGCTCGTCGTGTTCCTGGTCGCCCTCCCGCTGTGCGTCGGCGTCGCCGTCGCCTCGGGCGTGCCCGCCGAACTCGGCCTGATCACCGGCATCGTCGGCGGCCTGGTGACCGGCGCGCTGCCCGGCAGCAGCCTTCAAGTCAGCGGCCCGGCCGCCGGGTTGACCGTCCTGGTCGCCGAGACCGTCCAGCGGTTCGGACTGCCCGCCCTCGGCGTCGTGGTCGTCGCCACCGGCCTGCTCCAGCTGCTGCTCGGCGCGCTGCGCTGGGGCCGGTGGTTCCGGGCGATCTCCGTCTCCGTGGTCGAGGGCATGCTGGCCGGCATCGGCCTGGTCATCATCGCCGGCCAGCTGTACGCGCTGGCCGACCGGCCCGCCCCCGCGAGCGGACTCGGCAAGCTCCTCGGCCTGCCCGGTCTGCTGTCGCGGCTCGTCGCCTCGCCCGGCGCCGGGTACTCTTTCGCGCTCGGCGTCGGCACCATCGCCGTGATCGTGCTGTGGCAACGCCTGCCGGCCAGGGTGCGGGTCGTCCCGGGCGCGCTGGTGGCCGTCCTCCTCGCCACGGCCGCCGCCTGGCTGCTCCACCGTCCGGTGAAGAAGGTCGAGGTCAAGGGTCTGCTGGACGCCGTTCAGCCGCCCGGCGCCGGCGTGTTCGACCAGTTCACGCCCGCCCTGATCGTCACGATCGTGGCCTTCACCCTCGTCGCGTCGGCCGAGAGCCTGTTCAGCGCGGCGGCCGTCGACCGGATCCACGACGGACCGCGCACCGACTACGACAAGGAGCTCATGGCCCAGGGGGCGGGCAACACGCTCTGCGGCGCGCTCGGCGCCCTGCCGATGACCGCGGTCATCGTCCGCAGCGCCGCCAACGTCCAGGCCGGGGCCCGGACCAAGGCGTCCCGGGTGCTGCACGGCGTGTGGCTGCTGCTCTTCGCCGCGCTGCTCCCGGCGGCCCTCGCCGTCATCCCGGTGGCGGCGCTCGCGGGTGTTCTGGTGCACGCCGGGTTCAAGCTGCTGCCGTTCAGGCACATCGGCCCGCTGTGGCGCGAGCACCGTTCCGAGGCGGTGGTCCTCGCGGCGACCGCCGTGGCCATCGTCACGGTCAACATGTTCGAGGGCGTGCTGATCGGCCTGGGCCTTTCGATCGTCAAGACCGCCTGGGAGATGTCCCGGCTGCAGGTGGAGACGGAGGAGCGGCCGGGCGGCGCCGTCCGGGTCCGGCTGACGGGCAACGCCACCTTCCTCCGGCTGCCCACCCTCCTGGACGCCCTCGAATCGCAGCCGGCGGACCAGGTCGTGGAGCTGGACCTCCGCGGGCTCCGCCATCTCGACCACGCCTGCCAGTCGGCGCTGGACACCTGGGCCGAGCGGCACAACGCGCACGCCCCGGAGGCCGTCCGGCTGATACCGGCCCTGGCCGGTTAGGCCCGGTCCGGTCGGGGCCTGGTCCGGTGTCGTGAGACCCGCCGCCGCGCCGGGACGCCCGGTGCGGCGGCGGGTCGCGGGCCTCCCGTCGGGGCCCGCTCGTCGTCAGGCCAGGGCCGCGCCGGTGCCGGCGATGACCTCGGGCCGCAGCAGTGCGGTGAGCGTCTCGGCCGGGAGCAGGCCCCGCTCCAGGACGAGTTCGGCCACGCCCCGGCCGCTGGCGAGGGCCTCCTTGGCGATGTCGGTGGCGGCCGTGTACCCGATGTGCGGGTTCAGGGCGGTGACCAGGCCGATCGAGTTCTCGACGGTCGCGCGCAGCATCTCGGTGTTGGCGGTGATGCCGCCCACGCAGCGCTCGGCGAGGGTGAGGCAGGCCGCGCGCAGGTGGGTGACGGACTCCGACAGCGAGTGCAGGATGATCGGTTCGAAGGCGTTGAGCTGCAGCTGGCCCGCCTCGGCGGCCATCGTGATGGCGACGTCGTTGCCGATCACCTCGAAGGCGACCTGGTTGACGACCTCGGGGATCACCGGGTTGACCTTGCCGGGCATGATGCTCGAACCGGCCTGCACCGGCGGCAGGTTGATCTCGCCGAGGCCCGCGCGCGGGCCGGAGGACAGCAGCCGCAGGTCGTTGCAGGTCTTGGACAGCTTGACGGCGATGCGCTTGAGCACGCCGGACATCTGGACGAACGCGCCGCAGTCCTGGGTGGCTTCGACCAGGTTGGCCGCGGTGACCAGCGGCAGCCCGCTGATGCCGGCGAGGTGGCGGCGCGCCGATTCGGCGTAGCCGGCGGGGGCGTTGAGGCCCGTGCCGATGGCCGTCGCGCCGAGGTTGATCTCGTGGATCAGCTCGACGGCCTCCGCGAGCCGGCTGCGGTCCTCGTCGAGCATGACGGCGAAGGCGGAGAACTCCTGGCCGAGCGTCATCGGCACGGCGTCCTGGAGCTGGGTGCGGCCCATCTTCAGCACGTCGCGGAACTCGACGGACTTGCCGGCGAAGGCCTCCTGGAGGACGGCCATCGCGTCGAGCAGGCCGCGCACCGCGTAGACGGTCGCGATCCGTACGGCGGTCGGGTAGACGTCGTTGGTGGACTGGCCGAGGTTGACGTCCTCGTTGGGGTGCAGGTGCCGGTACTCGCCCTTGGCGTGGCCGAGCAGTTCCAGCGCCCGGTTGGCGACGACCTCGTTGGCGTTCATGTTGGTCGAGGTGCCGGCGCCGCCCTGGATCACGTCGACGACGAACTGGTCGTGCAGCTTCCCGGCGCGGATCTCCCGGCAGGCGGTGACGATCGCGGCGGCCTTCCCGGGCTCCAGCAGGCCGAGTTCCTCGTTGGCGAGGGCGGCGGCCTCCTTCACGGCGGCCAGGGCCTCGATCAGGTGCGGGTAGGCGGAGATGGGCGTGCCCGTGATGGGGAAGTTCTCGGTGGCGCGCAGGGTGTGGACGCCCCAGTAGGCGTCGGCGGGGACGTCGCGGTCTCCGAGCAGGTCGTGTTCGCTGCGGGTGGCGGCGGTCATGGGTGGACGGGTCCTCTTCCTGAGGTGGGTGGGCGAGGTCGGAGCGTGAAGGGCGGGTCAGGCCGGGATCAGCGCGGCGGGCGGGTCCAGCGCCGGCACCGGCCGGATGCCGCCGACGGGCCGGCCGCCGCCGCTCATCGGCTCTCCGGCGAACGGGGCGAGCAGCCGCGGGTCGACTCCCGCCCGTGCCAGGGCGGCGGCCGCCACCGGGACGCGCGCCCGGTCCGCCCCGTCGGCGATCTTCACGGCGATGGCGCGGCCGTCGGGCAGGGCGGCGATCTGCACGCCTTCGAAGCCGTCTTTGGCGAGCAGTCCGGGCACCGCGCGCATCAGCTCGGCCACGTCCCGTCCGGTGCCGGAGGCCATCTCCGGGTGGCCGCGCAGCGCGTCCGCCACCCGGCGTTCGGCGGTGCCCGGCGCCGCCGTGGCGATGCGGGCGGCGGCGCGGGCGAGGCCGTGCAGGGAGACGGAGAACAGCGGGGCGCCGCAGCCGTCGACGGTGACGTTCGCGATGCGCTGGCCGGTGAGCTCTGCCACGACGTCGGCGATCGCGGTCTGGAGGGGGTGGGCCGGGTCGAGGTAGGTCTCCAGGGGCCAGCCGTTGAGCGTGCAGAGGTACAGCATCGCGGCGTGCTTGCCGGAGCAGTTCTGGGCGAGCCGGGAGGGCGCGCGGCCCTCCCGCACCCAGGTGTCCCGGGCGGCCCGGCCGTACGGCAGGTCGGGGACGTTGCGCAGGTCGTCCTCGGTGACGCCGGCCGCTGCGAGGATCCGCCGGGCCCCGGCGAGGTGGCGTTCCTCGCCGGAGTGGCTGCCCATCGCGAGGGCGAGCGGTTCGCCGTCGAGCGGCAGTCCGGCCCGCACCATGGCGACGGCCTGGACGGGCTTGAGGGCGGACCGCGGGTAGCAGGCGGCCTCGATGTCGCCGATGCGGAACCGCACGTCGCCGTCGCCGTCGCCGTCACCGTCTCCGTTGCCGCCGAGGACGACGACGGAGCCGTAGTGGATCCCCTCGACCACGCCGCCACGGGTGACATGGGCGACGGGTGCGTGCCGGGGCTCACGGATCGCGGGCGCGTCCGCGTGGGAACTGCTGCGCATCACTGCCTCGTTCGGTGGTGGGTTGCTGCTGGTCGCTGTTCGGTCCTGTGCCGCCCGGCGGCGAATCCGCGGAGCCAGGAAGGTTTCTGACAGAGCATCAGCTGTCGGATCCGGTGGTCTCGGCACGAGCGCGGCGGCGGATCGCGTACCAGCCGACGACCAGCACCGCGCCGATCAGCGGCAGGCAGAGCACGGTGGTGCGGCCGGCGCCGCCGTCGGCGTACATGAGGACCAGGACGGAGGCGAGGAAGGCCAGCGTCACGAGTTCGGTCCAGGGCGAGCCGGGCAGCCGGTAGTCGGGGCGGGTCAGTTCTCCGGCCTTGGTCTTCCGCCAGAAGAGGAGGTGGCAGACCATGATCATGGCCCAGGTGGCGAGGATGCCGATCGCCGCGAAGTTCAGCACGATCTCGAACGCGTCCGCCGGGACGACGAAGTTGAGGCCGACGCCGAGGACGCACATGCCGCTGGTGAGCAGGATGCCGCCGTACGGCACCTGGCTGCGGCTCATCCGGGCGGTGAAGCGCGGGGCGGATCCGTTGACCGCCATCGAGCGCAGGATGCGGCCGGTGGAGTAGAGGCCGGAGTTGAGCGAGGACAGGGCGGCGGTGAGCACGACCAGGTTCATCACGCTGCCGGCCGCGGGCACGCCGACGTGGGACAGCACGGTCACGAACGGGCTCTGGCCGGCGGTGTACCGGTTCCACGGCAGCAGCATCGACAGGAGGAGCACCGAGCCGACGTAGAACAGGCCCACCCGCCACATGATCGAGTTGATCGCCTTCGGCATGACCTTCTCGGGGTGCTCCGTCTCACCGGCCGCGACGCCGACCAGCTCGACGGAGGCGTAGGCGAAGACGACGCCCTGGACGATCAGCAGCATGGGCAGCAGGCCGTTGGGGAAGATGCCGCCGTTGTCGGCGATCAGCGACGGGCCGGGCACCACACCGTCGACCGGGTGCCGGGTGACCAGCAGGAAGATCCCGATGCCCATGAACACCACCAGCGCGCTGACCTTGACGATCGCGAACCAGAACTCCAGTTCGCCGAAGATCCGCACCGAGATGAGGTTCACGGTGAGCACCACGGCCAGCGCGATGAGGGCGATCACCCACTGCGGGACGCTGGAGAACAGGTGCCAGTAGTGGGTGTACGTCGCCACGGCGGTGATGTCGGCGATGCCGGTGGTCGCCCAGTTGAGGAAGTACATCCACCCCGCCGTGTACGCGCCCTTCTCCCCCAGGAACTCCCGGGCGTACGACACGAAGGCGCCGGAGGACGGGCGGTACAGGACGAGTTCGCCGAGGGCACGGACGACGAGGAACGCGAAGAGGCCGCAGACGGCGTACGCGACGAACAGGGAGGGCCCGGCATCGGCGAGGCGCCCGCCCGCGCCGAGGAACAGGCCGGTGCCGATCGCGCCGCCGATGGCGATCATGTTGACGTGCCGGGGTTTCAGGGACTTGCTGTAGCCGGTGTCTCCGGCGTCGGTGTGACGGGTCGTGGGGCGTTTCTCGTCCTTGAGGAACTGCTCGCTCACGCCTCGGATCTGCCTTCCGTTGGGAACTCCGCACGCCCGGGGCGCACGATGTCGATGAGGGTCGTCTCGACCCGGTGGAGGTGGTGCGACATGGCCGCCACCGCGTCGTGCTCGGAGCCGTCGATCAGCGCCTCGACGATCGCGCGGTGCTCGCAGTTCGACTGGTCGCGCCGCCCGCCCAGCTCGTTGAGGAACGCCGACTGACGCGCCAGTGCGTCACGGATCTCCTCGATGACCCGGCGGAACACCGGGTTGCGGGCGGCCTCGGCCACGGCCAGGTGGAACACGGTGTCCAGCGCGACCCACGCGGTGGTGTCGGTCTCCTGCTCCATCCGGTCGAGCAGGTGCGTCAGGTGGTCCAGGTCCTCCGGGGTGCGGCGCAGCGCGGCGTACCCCGCGACCGGGATCTCGACGTGCCGGCGCACTTCCAGCAGGTCGCTGGCGGCGTAGTCGCCGAAGGTCGGGTCATCCACGGCGTTCGCGACGACGAAGGTGCCCTTGCCGGTCTTCGCCACGGTCAGGCCCATGGCCTGCAGGGCGCGGAGTGCTTCCCGCAGGACGGGTCGGCTGACTTCCATGGTCCGGCACAGTTCGGCTTCCGAGGGGAGCTTGTCCCCCACGGCGTAGTCGCCGCGCTCGATGGCGCTGCGCAGGTGGCCGAACACCGCTTCCGTCGCGCTGACGCGACGCGGGATCGGGCCGCCTGTCTGGCTGTCTGACAGGTTCACGGGCTGATCCTGCGGGCTTGCGGACCACCGTGTCAAGAGATCCGCTGTCTCGGCCTGAGCACCCCCGCGCTCGGCACCAGGGCGAGGGCCCGGTCCCGCGTCGCCCCGACGGGTCCGCGTGGGTGCCGGGCACCCGTGCCCGGCATAGCGTGACCGGAGGCGCCCCGCCGCCACCCGGCGGCGGGCGCGCAACCGAAGCCCGAAGCCAGCAGCCCGTGGAGGACGTTCATGCGCGCCGTGACCTACGACTCGTACGCCGAGGACAACTCCCGGCTGCGGTACGGCGAGGTACCCGACCCCAAGGTGGGCCCCGGCCAGGTGCTGATCCAGGTCCGGGCGGCGGCCGTCAACCCGGTCGACTGGAAGGTCATGGCGGGCGGCCTGGACGCCATGATGGACGCCGTCTTCCCCGTGGTCCCCGGCTGGGACGTGGCCGGCGTGGTCACCAGGACCGGCCCCGACACCCCCGAGTTCGCGCCCGGGGACGAGGTGATCGCCTACGCCCGCAAGGACGTGGTGCAGGCCGGCACCTTCGCCGAGTACGTCGCGGTCGCCGCGCCCGCGGTGGCGCGCAAACCCGCCACGCTCGAGTGGGCGCAGGCGGCCGGGCTCCCGCTGGCCGGCCTCACCGCGCTGCGCAGCCTGGACCGGCTCGGGGTCGGCCCCGCCGACGTCCTGCTGGTGCACGGGGCCGCGGGCGGCGTCGGCAGCCTCGCGGTCCAACTCGGCCGCGACCGCGGGGCCCGGGTGATCGGCACCGCCTCGGAGCGCAACCACGACTTCGTCCGCGGGTTGGGCGCCGAGCCGGTGAGCTACGGCGACGGCCTCACCGAGCGGGTGCGCGCGCTCGCGCCCGACGGCGTGTCGGCCGTGGCGGACTTCGTCGGCGGCCAGGTGGAGACGACGCTCGCGGTGCTCGCCGACGGCGGGCGGCACGTCTCCGTCGCCGACCCGGTCGTGGAGCAGCACGGCGGTCACTGGATCTGGGTCCGGCCGGACGGCGCCGAGCTGGCCGACTTGGCCGCGGTGGTCGACCGGGGCGCACTGACCGTCGAAGTCGCCGAGACCTTCCCGTTGGAGCGGACGGGCGACGCCTTCGACGCCAGCCGTACCGGCCACACCCGCGGAAAGCTGATCATCATGCCCTGACGCGGAACAGCCACTCCGGTTGAACCCCCGGCCCGGACCGGCCCGATGGCCGCACCCGGCCCGGACGGTGCGCGGGGCAAGCGATCCCGGCGGGAGGCCTCCGGCCGAACGGCACACCGTCCGGGCCGGGCCCGAGATCGGATGATCCACTGACACAGCGGTGAACTCCAGTGGGATGCTGGGCGCTTGGCCCGACCGCCCGCACCGATCCAGGGAGTCCACCCATGCCGCTGTTCGGCAACCGCAAGAACCTTCCGCAGCCGCTGTGCGACGAGCACGGCCCGTGCAAGGCGCTGGCCGCGATCCCGTTCTTCGAGGTCCGGGACCGGCTGCGGCTCCTGGTCACCCCGACCCGCGCCCTGGGCCCCGACCCCATGGCCCGGCAGATCGACGACGAGCTGTCGGTCGTCCTGTGCGTGGACGGCGGGAAGCGGGGCGGGACGACCGAGGCCCTGTCGATAGCCGAGCACGCCGCCGACCAGTGGAGCATCAGCCGGGCCGAGCTCTGGGAACGGGCCTTCGCCAACCTCGCCACCGAGCAGCTCAACCGGCAGTCATTCAACGCGACGAACGGCGACGTCCTCCACGCCGTCAACGGCACCGGGGCGTGGCCCGGCGCCGCCCAGGCCCTGCGCCTGGAGAACGCCCTGAGCGGCGCCGAGTTGCCCCACGGCGCCCTGGTCACCCTGCCGACGAACAACGCGTTCTGCGCGGCGCCGATCCGCACCGGCTCGTCGCTGAACGCGATCCGCTTCATGATCGACCTGACGAAGCAGCTCCAGGTCAACGATCCGGCCGCGCTGACCTCGTCGGTCTTCTGGTACCGGAACGGCTGGCTGGAGAACCTGAACGTCGGCGACAACGGCATGATGCGGCCCTCCGCCCGCTTCCGGGAGATGGCGAACGGCCTGCCCACCGCCTGATCCCCTGCCGCCACGGGTGTGACGCGGCGCCGCGCGCCGTGTGAGCGCGGCGGGGGCCGGGGACTCTCGTGCGATGAAGAGGGAAATCACCGTGCAGGTCGACGGGGTCTCGCGTCGGCTGACCGTCGACACGCGTACGACGCTGCTCGACGCCCTGCGTGAACGACTCGGAGTGACGAGCCCCAAGAAGGGCTGCGACCACGGACAGTGCGGTGCGTGCACGGTGCTGTCCGGCGGGCGGCGCGTGTTGAGCTGCCTCATGCTCGCGGTCACCCAGGACGGCGCCGAAGTCGTCACCGCCGAAGGGCTCGCCACCGGGGAGCCCGCCGAAGGTGCCCTGCACCCGGTGCAGCAGGCCTTCATCGACTGCGACGCGCTCCAGTGCGGCTACTGCACCCCCGGGCAGGTGGTTTCCGCGGTCGGGGTGCTCGACGAGTTCGCGAAGGGCTGGCCCAGCGCCGTCACCGACGGCGCTGGGGCGCCGCGGCTGGACCGCGCGGAGGTCGCCGAGCGGATGAGCGGCAACCTGTGCCGCTGCGGGGCCTACGTCAACATCGTGGCCGCCGTGCGGCAGGCGGCCGGGGCGGCGCCGGTCCGGCGGGCGGCCGGCACGGGGGTGGCCGGGTGAAACCGTTCGACTACCTCACCCCCGCCGACGCCGCGGCGGCCGTGCGCAGCGTCGCCGGGAATCCGGGCGCGGTGTTCCTCGGCGGCGGTACGAACCTGGTGGACCATCTCAAGCTGGGCGTCGTCGAACCCGCTCTCGTCGTCAGCGTCGCGGACGTCCTGCCCGCCGAGGTCGAGGAGCTCGGCGGCGGGGCCCTCAGGATCGGCGCGGGGGTCAGCAACAGCGAACTCGCCGCGGATCCGCGGGTGCGCGAGCGGTTCCCGGTGCTGTCGCAGGCGCTGTTGTCGGGCGCGTCGGGGCAGTTGCGCAACATGGCCACCGTGGGCGGGAATCCGCTGCAACGGACCCGCTGCGTCTACTTCCAGGACGTCACGACGCCGTGCAACAAGCGGCAGCCTGGCTCGGGCTGTTCCGCGATCGGAGGGTGGACCCGCCACCACGCGGTCCTCGGCGCGTCCGAGCACTGCATCGCGGTGCACCCGTCCGACATGGCCGTGGCGATGGCCGCGCTGGAGGCACGGGTGCGGGTGCTCGGTCCGGACGGCGAGCGCACGGTCCCCTTCGTCGACCTGCACCGGCTGCCCGGCGACGCTCCGGAGCGCGACACGGTGCTCGGGCACGGTGAGTTGATCACCGCGATCGACCTGCCGGCGCAGCCCATCGCCCGCCGGTCGGCCTACCGCAAGGTGCGCGACCGTGCCTCGTACGCGTTCGCCCTGGTCAGCGTCGCCGCGGCGCTCGACGTCGAGGACGGCGTGATCGTCGACGCGCGCGTCGCGTTCGGCGGTGTCGCGCACGCGCCGTGGCGCGCGTACCGGGCCGAGGAGGCGTTGCGCGGCGCCACGGCGTCGGAGGGCAGCTACCGGGCCGCCGCGGACGCGGAACTCGCCGATGCCCGGCCCGCCGAGGGGCTGGGCGGCGGCAACGCGTTCAAGATCCCCCTGCTGCGTCGCACCCTTGCCGCCACCCTGCGCGGCCTGGCCGGAGAGGACTCCTGATGACGTTCCCGACCGAACCGGACGCCGTCGGCCGCGACCTGCCCCGCCGCGACGGGCCCGCCAAGGTCCTGGGCACCGCCACCTACGCCTACGAGACTCCGCTGGCGGACGCCGCCTACCTGCACGCCGTCCAGGCCACGATCGCCCGGGGACGCGTCACGGAGCTGGACACCACGGTCGCCGAAGCACTCGACGGCGTGGTCGCGGTGCTCACCCCCCGCACCGCGGAGCGCCTGGCCTCCACCGAGGACCGGGAGTTGGCGGTCCTCCAGGACGAGGAGGTCGCCTTCCGGGGGCAGGTCGTCGCCGTGGTCGTCGCCGACAGCTCCGAGGTGGCGCGGCAGGCGGCCGCTCTCGTCCGGGTCGGCTACGCGCAGAAGGCGCACGACGCCGAACTGCGGGCCGACCGCGACGACCTGTACGCGCCCGAGGCGGTGAACCCGGACTTCCCCACCGACACCGCCGAGGGCGACGTCGACGCCGCGATGGCGGCCGCGGAGGTGATGGTCGAGGAGACCTACACCACCGCGATGTACCACAACAACCCGATGGAGCCGCATGCCACGGCGGCTCTGTGGGATCCGGCGGGCGACGGCTTCCTCACCCTGTGGGACTCCACCCAGGGCGTCCACCCGACGCGTGCCGCCCTGGCGTCGGTGTTCGGTCTCGACGAGGCGCGGGTGCGGGTCGTCTGCCCGTACGTCGGCGGGGGGTTCGGGTCCAAGGGGCAACCGCACGTCAACGTGGTGCTCGCCGCGCTGGCCGCTCGCGCGGTCCCCGGCCGGCCCGTGCGGATGGCCCTGACCCGACAGCAGATGTTCTCCCTCGCCGGCTACCGCACGCCGACCATCCAGCGGTGCCGCCTCGGCGCCGACCGGGGCGGCAGGCTCACCGCGCTCGCCATCGACGTCGTCGAACAGACCTCGCGCATCAAGGAGTTCGCCGAGCAGACCGGTGTGCCCGCGCGCATGATGTACGCCTCGCCGAACCGGCGGACCACGCACCGGCTCGCCGCCCTCGACGTCCCGGTGCCGTCCTGGATGCGCGCGCCGGGCGAGTGCCCCGGCATGTTCGGCCCCGAGGTGGCCCTGGACGAGCTGGCCGAGCGCCTGGGCATGGACCCGGTCGACCTGCGGATCCGCAACGAGCCCGCCGTCGAACCCGGCTCGGGCAAGCCCTTCTCCAGCCGCAACCTGGTCGGCTGCCTGCGGGAGGGCGCGGCGCGGTTCGGCTGGTCGGGGCGCGACCCGCGGCCCGGCGTGCGCCGCCGCGGCGACTGGCTGGTCGGCACGGGCGTCGCGGCCTCCACCTACCCGGTCAGCCGGATGCCGAAGTCGACGGCGACGATCCGGCGGGAAGGCGACCGCTACGTCGCCGAGATCGGCGCGGCCGACCTCGGCACCGGTACCTGGACCACACTGCCGCAGATCACCGCGGACGCGCTCGGCGTCCCGGTGGAGCGCGTGGACGTGCGAATCGGCGACACCGACTACCCGATGGCGTCGGTGGCCGGGGGCTCCTCGGGCATGACGACGTGGGGCTCGGCCGTGGTCGAGGCCGCGCGCGCCTTCCGCGACAGGTACGGGACCGAGCCGCCGGACGGGGCCGAGGCCTCCGGCACCGTCGGGCCGGCCGACGACCGCTACGCGATGCACGCCTTCGGGGCGCAGTTCGCCGAGGCGCACGTCCACGCGGACACCGGCGAGGTACGGGTGGCGCGCCTGCTGGGCGTGTTCGCCGCGGGCCGGATCATCAATCCGCGCACGGCACGCTCACAGTTCGTCGGCGGGATGACGATGGGGCTGTCCATGGCGTTGCACGAGGACAGCGTGCTCGACCCCCGCACCGGCCATGTCGTCAACCACGACCTCGCCGACTACCACATCACCGCCAACGCGGACGTCGACGGGATCGAGGCGCACTGGCTCCCCGAGCACGACCCCCACGTCAACGCCATGGGCTCCAAGGGCATCGGGGAGATCGGCATCGTCGGCACGGCCGCCGCGGTGTCGAACGCGGTGTGGCACGCCTGCGGCAGGCGCGTTCGGGACCTGCCGATCACGCTGGACAAGGTCCTGCCCGCGCTGGCGGAGCGGCCCGAGGGCTGACCGCAGGCTGACCGCGGTCAGCCGCTCGTGGCCGCTGCGGCTACTTGGACTCGGTCCGCCCGAGCGGGTCGGGTCCGGCCGCGAGCAGCTCACGTGCCGCACTCCAGGCGGGGTCGCCGGGGTAGAGCTCGCTGCGCAGGTAAGCCCAGGTGAGCCGCTGGACGGCGGCGACCCGCTCGGGGTTCTCGTCGGTGGTCTCGGCGACGTCGTATCCGGAGATCCCGCCCAGGCCGTGCTCCGCGCCGAACAGCGTGAGCAGGGTCTTGGGGCCCGGCGAGAGGACGTACGGGTCGGTGTGCCAGGCCGGGCCGCGCACCGTCAGGTGGGCGGAGGAGTCGCGGTCGCCGGCGACCACTAGCGCGGGCGTCGTCATCCGGGAGAAGTCCGTGGTCAGGAAGAACGGGTAGTTCTCGGCGGTGGAGCCGGTGAGGGCATCGCCTCCCGCGCCCGGTGCGGCGAGCAGCACGCCCGCCTTGATCCGGGGCTCGGCCAGGTCCACCTCCGTGCCGTCCTGGGGGTCGGTGAGGCGGGCGCCCAGCAGCAGGCTCGCCGTGTGGCCGCCCATCGAGTGCCCGACCACGGCGACCCTGCTCCGGTCCAGGCGTCCGCGGAGCTGGGGGACGGCGGTCTCGATCGCGTCGAGGCGGTCGAGGACGCGCGTCATGTCCTCGGCCCGCGACCGCCAGTACAGCGGCGCCCCGGGGGTGGCCGGATCCAGGCGCAGCGTGCGCGAACTCAGGTGGGTGGGCTGGATGACGACGAAGCCGTGGGCTGCCCAGTAGTGGGCGAGCGGGGCGTAGCCGTTCAGGGAGGAGAGGTGGTTCGACGGCCCTTGGCCGTGCGAGAGGAGGATGACCGGCAGGTCGCCGCCGGTCACCGGGGCGGAGACCCGCAGGTGCAGGTCCACGGCGCGGCCGGGGGCCGGCAGGACCACCGGGCTGACCGAGAGGACGGGAACGGGCCCGCTGACGGTGTCGGCTGCTGCGTGCGTCGATGCAGTCATGAGGTGCCTTTCGCTTCCCGCGGCTCGCTGCCGGTCTCGTCCGGTGGGCGGCGGGTGAGGCGGATGGGAGGTCCCGCTCCGACCGAGGCCAAAGCGGAACGTTGTTCCAGATACGATACGGAACACGGTTCCGTTTCGTCAATCACGCGTGAGAGCGACAGGACTGACCGGCCGGACCGGATCCCGACGGGCAGGGAAGGGCGGACGCCGAGAAATCAGCCGGCCCCCGACGTACCGTCAGATACCGCCACACGTCGCCGGATCCGCCCCGTCCGTTCGGCGGGCCCGCGAGGGATCGAGAAAACGAGGAAGCGTGGAGACGCAACAGATGGTGAACCAGCCCCGCCAGGTCCTGCTCACCGGCGCCGCCGGCCGCATCGGCACCTGCCTGCGGGAACTCCTGCCCGACTACGGCTACCGACTGCGCTGCTTCGACCGGCTCCCGGTGCCCGGCGAACCCGACGCCATCACCGCCGACCTGCGGGATGCCGACGCGCTGGCGGCAGCCCTGGACGGCGTCGACGCCGTGGTCCACCTGGCGGGAATCCCCGGGGAGGCTCCGTTCGCCGACATCCTGGCCGCCAACATCGACGGCACCTACCGCCTCTACGACGCCGCCCGGGCGGCGGGTGTGCGGCGGATCGCCTACGCCAGCAGCAACCACGCGGTGGGTTTCACCGAGCGGCCCGCCGACGGCAGCGCCGTGCCGGTGGACACCCCGCTGCGACCCGACACCTACTACGGGCTCTCCAAGTGCTTCGGCGAGGACCTCGCCTCGCTGTACGCCGACCGGCACGGCATCGAGACGGTCTCGCTGCGGATCGGCTCCTTCGCCGACGAGCCCCGCAGCGTCCGTATGCTCGCCACCTGGCTCAGCCCGGGCGACTGCGCCCGGCTGGTGCACGCCGCGCTCACCGGGCCGGTGGCCGGCCACACCGTGGTCTACGGCATCTCCGCCAACACCCGGGCCTGGTGGGACCTCGCGTCAGCGCGGGCGCTCGGCTACCGGCCGCTGGACGACGCCGAGGACTTTGCCGCCGAGCTGATCGCGAAGCTCGGTGAACTCCCCGCTGACCACCCGGAGTTCCGCTACCTCGGTGGCGACTTCACACAGACCGGGCACTGACGGCCGGCGGTCGCCGACCGGGCGACACCCGCCGCCCCGCCGGACCCACCGCCCGGCCGTCAGCCGTGCTGCCAGATCCGCAGCGGACCGATCGCCTCGAACCCGTGGCGGACGGCCGCGTCCAGGTCCTCGCCGTGCTCGTAGCCGACCACGGGCAGAGCCGGGAACAGCCGGTGCACCGCGTCCAGCACCCCCGGCCAGGCCGCGTCACCGCCGCCATCCAGGGCGAAGAGGTTGGAGATCCCGACCACGTCGTCGCTGCGGCTCGCCACCGCGCCGCACACCACGCGGCCGTCACCGCGCCGGCCGGCGAGCACGCAGGTCGCCGGATCGTCGAGCAACTCGGGCCGGAACAGGTCCGCGTCGCCCTCCCCGCCGTCCCAGGCGAGCGCCCAGGCGCGCAGCGTCTCCGGGCGGTCGACCACCTCCCAGGCGAGATCCGGCGCGGCGGCCGGAGCGCTCGCCGGGCGGTGGATCCACTGCGCGTCGAACAGCACGCGAAAGCCTGCCCGCGTGAGGTCGAGGTCGGCGAAGCTGTCCTTGACGGAGGCACCGGGCACCCCGGTGTCGATCCCGGTCAGCAGGTCGGCCGCGTCGGCCCACGGCACCAGCGTCACCGCGTCGGGGTGGTACAGCGGCGTCCGGGCCGGAGCCGACCACGTCTGGCGCCCGAACGTGCTGCTCAAGCCGTGTGACCGGCTCATCACGGCGCACCACTGGGCGTTGTTGCGGGCGGCCGCGCGGACCAGGGACTGCTTCTTCGTCGTCGTCACGAGTGCGGATCATGCCCCGCCCCGGCCGGAGCCGTCGAACGGTTTCGCTGAACGGTTTCACCGAACGGCTTCACCGCGAACGGCTTCACCGCGAGCGGCGACGGAACCGGCACGGCCAGGCCGACCTGGACCGGCCCCCGTCGAGTGCCCGAGCCCCACTCACCTGAGCCTCACTCACCCGGCTCGGCCAGTGCGGCCAGCAGGTCACGCAGCAGGTCGTTGAGCTGGGCGGCCCGTTCGGGGCCGAGGGCGTCCACGACCGGGCGTTGGACGGCGAGTCCGGCGGCCACCGCCGCGTCGACGGTGGACCGGCCCTCGGGGGTGAGGCTGATCCGGAGCCCGCGGCGGTCGTTCGGATCGGGGGACCGGGTGACCAGGCCGGCCCGCTCCAGCTTGTCCAGGCGGCCGGTCATGCCGCCGCTGGTCAGCATCAGGGTGGCGGTCAGCTCACGCGGCGAGAGCGAGAACGGCTCACCGGCACGGCGCAGGGTGGCCAGCACGTCGAACTCGCCGCGCCCGATGCCGAACGGGGTGTGCGCCCGCTCCACGCGCTCACCCATGCCGCGGGAGAGCCGGTAGATCCGGCCGAAGGCCTCCATGGCGTGGAGGCTGTCCGCCAGGTCGGGCCGCTCCCGGCGCCACTGGGCAGTGATCGCGTCCACCGGGTCGGCGGTGGCGGGCGGCTGCGGGGCGGAGTCGGTGCTGCTCGTCATGGGTCCAGTGTGTCACGAAATTGCTTACCGAAAAGAAGCTTGACTCTAAGTAGCTTAACGTTAAGATACTGACATGCTCTCACAACGGACTCCGAGCTTCCCCGGCGAACGCGGCCTGATGGCGGCCCTGGCCATCGACGCCCTCGGCAACGGCATGTACGTGCCCTTCAGCCTCGTCTTCTTCCGCCACGTCACCGGCCTGCCGCTGGCCGTCATCGGCCTGGTGCTCACCACCACCGGCCTGCTTGCGATGGTCTCGCTGCCGCTGGTCGGCACCGCCGTGGACCGGTTCGGCGCCCGCCGCATGCAGATCGCCCTCCACCTCGTCCGGGCCGCCGGATTCGCCGTCTACCCCTTCGCCTCGTCGCTGCCCGCCTTCGTCGCCGTCACCCTGGTCACCGCCGTGGCGACCCGCGGCTACCCGGCCGTCCAGCAGGCCAGGATCGGCGAACTCGCCGCCGGCACCGCTCTGGAGCGCATCAACGCCCTCGGCCGCAGCCTCTCCAACGCCGGCCTCGGCGCCGGCAGTATGCTCGCCGCCCTGCTGGTCGGAGTGGCCGGCGACGGCGGCTACACCGTCGCCGCCCTGCTCAACGCCGCCAGCTTCCTGGCCGCCGCCGCCCTGGTCAGCCGCGTCCCGGACGCCCGCCCCGAAGCCGCCGACGGCCCCGCCCGGCCCGACACCGGACAGGTCGGCTACCGCGCGGTCCTGGCCGACCGGCCGTTCCTCGGCCTGGCCACCGCCAACCTGCTGATCTCCCTCGGCTACGCCGCGCTCGCGGTGCTGCTCCCGGTGTACGTCACGAGCGTCCTGCACGCCTCCGCCTCGCTGCCCGGCGTCGCCTTCGCCGTCAACACCGTGCTCTGCGCCGCCCTCGGCGTCCCCGCCGGGATCGCCGTCCGCCGGTTCACCACCCGCAACCGGGCCGCCGCCACCGGCGCCGCGCTGTTCGCCGCCGGATTCCTCGCCCAGGCCCTGCTGGTGCCCGCCGCCGGACGCTTCACCACCGCCGGGCTGCTGGCCGTCGTGGTCGTGATCACCCTCGGCGAGATCATCCACAACCCCGCCGCCTCGGCCCTGGTCACCGCCACCGCCCCGCCCGCCGTCCGCGGCCGGTACATGGCCGCCTACCAGCTCTCCTGGTCCCTGTCGGCAGCCCTCGCCCCCTCGCTGCTCACCGGTCTGCTGGCCCTCGACAGCCGGCTGCCCTGGCTGGTGCTGGCCGCCACCGTCCTGGCCGGCGCGGGCCTCCTGCTGCGCCTGGAGCGCCGCCTGCCGGCCCTGGCCGTTCGACCCGAACCGCAGCAAGCCGCCCTCGCCCCCGCGGCCTGAACCCCACGGGCCCCGCACCCCGAGCCCGACGATCCCCGCCCCGCGCGACCAAGGAGCCTCATGCCCACCCCGCTGCTCGCCCCGCTGCCCACCTCGCTGTTCACTGCGCTGCCGACCGCGCTGCCGACCGCACCGGGCCCGATCGCCCGCAGCACCTTCGGCCGCAGCACCACGGCGGCCGGTACCCACCCCGCCTCAGGAGCCGTAGTGCGCCCACCCGGCCCCCGACCACCCCCGCCCGGCTGCGCGGGGAGCCTGACGCTCGCCGCCGCCGTCGCCGTCGCGGGGACCTGACGAGGCGCCGGCCACCATCGGGTGGTCGGCGCCTTGTCCTGTCCCCAGCCGGGCGAGAGGGCGGGACGGACGGATGGCCTTCCTGCGCTCAGCCCGCGGCCGCGCGGCGACGGGCCGCGCGGGCGCAGCGCAGGAGCTCCTCGGCGTAGGGCAGGGCGACGAAGGCTGCGGTCGCGGCGGCGAAGCCGGCGAGGTAGGGGGCGGGCAGGGGACGGGGTTTGGGGTTGAGGCGCCAGGCGCGGTGGGTGTCGCCGCCGCGGGTCAGGGAGCGGACCTGGTCCCAGTGCAGGCAGGCGGCGAAGGCGACGGCGGTGAGCGGGAGCACCTCCAGGAAGCTGTGGATGTGCTGTTCCACCGGGGTGACGTCCCGTTGGCCGGTGGCGATCGTGACGTCCCACAGGGCGGTGGCGCCGTGGGCGACGGCGGCGGCGCCCATCGTGGCGAGGACCAGGGGGTTGACCTCGGCGACCAGGCCGAGGACGACCGGTGTGCCGGCTTCGGCCATCATCAGCGCGTGCACGAGCGACTCCCGCAGTCCGCTGGTGTCCTCGATGCGGGAGCGGCGGTGCATCACCCAGTCGCCGACGGCCGGTGCGAACCACAGGGGCAGCACCCCGTAGAGGAGGAAGCGGCGGCTGGCGTTCTCGACGTCGTCGGCCGGGCCGGTGGTCAACTCCGGTGCGGCGCGCCACCGTCGCCACGGGCGTGTGCGTCTGGGCATGGGTTCGTCCTTCCTTCTCGGGCCCCGGCGGTGTGCCGGGCTGGTCACTCGGCGGCGCTGGGCACCTTGAGGGGGGACCGGGTCGCGGTCTTCTTCGCCTCCTCCAGGCGGTCGCCGAGTTCCAGCAGGCGGTTGCGGCCCAGGGCCTTGCGGACCTCGGGGAACCAGTCCTTCTCCTCCTCCTCGACGTGGTGGCGCACGTTCTCCATCAGCACGGTCATCTTGGCGTCGAACCGTTCGTCCTGCGGGTCCAGGTCCGCCAGTTCGGAGAGCATCCACACCACCACGTGGTGCTCCTCGATGCTCTCCAGCACGTGGTCCTTGGTCTCGGGTGCGGCCTCGCGCGCGGCAGGGTAGAAGATCTCCTCCTCGATGACCGCGTGCACGGTGAGCTCCTCGATCACCTGGTCGGCGATCCGGCGCTTCTCGGCGAACGCGTCGTCGCCCGCCTTCTCGAAGGCCTTGAAGAGCTTCTCCACCGTCTTGTGGTCGTCCCTCAGCAGTACGATCGCGTCCATACGCAGTCCTTCGGTCATCGAACAGGCCCGTGGTCGGTCGCACAGGTACCCGTGGAGCCGGACCGCATACGGGCGCGCCGACCGGATCACCCGCATGCCCCAACCGTCGGGCCGGGATGCCACCTGCCCTCAGGGTGCGCGCCCGGTCATCGTTGACAGCAGCGGTGCGGGGTGAGCGGCGGGCGCCGACCGGACGTCAAGTCGCCTGGTGCGGAAGAGAGATGCCGAGCTGTTCCGCCCACGGCGGATTGGGGCCGGGTACCGAGCAGGTCAGGGCCGCGACCTCGGCGGCGAAGCGGCAGGCCGCGGCGGCTTCGGCGAGGCTCAGCGCGGCGAGCCGCCCGCCGAGCCGGTCGAGGTGCGCGAGGCGGTGCAGCAGCCCGGCGGTGAACGAGTCGCCCGCACCGACGGTGTCCACCACCGCGACCTCGGGTGCCGGCACCCGGACCCGCTCGCCGTCCAGGGAGACCAGTGCCCCCGCGCCGCCGAGGGTGATCACCACCAGCCGGGCACCGGCCGCGTGCCAGTCGTCGCAGGCCCGCTCGGGCGGCACGCCGGGGGCCAGCAGCTCCAGGTCGTCCGAGCTGAGCCGCAGGATGTCCGCCAGCTCGCACCACCGGCCCAGCCGGGCCCGGTAGACGGCCGGATCGACCAGCTGTGGGCGGACGTTGGGATCGATCGACACGGTGAGGCCGGCCCGGGCCCGCTCGACGAGTTGCTCGACCAGGGCTCCCCCGGGCTCGCGGACCAGCGCGAGGGAGCCGGTGTGCAGGCAGCTCGCGTCGGCGAGCGGCAGGGCGGAGAGCTCGCCCTCGCTCCACTGCCAGTCGGCGGCGCGGTCGGCGTGGAACGCGTAGCGCGCCTGGCCGAGGCCGTCCACGGTGGCGATGGCGAGCGTGCTGGGCTCGGGGGCCGCCACCACCGCGTCCAGGTCGACCCCGGCGCCGCGCAGGTGGGCCCGGAACAGCCCGCCGAAGGCGTCGACGGAGATCCGGCCGAGGAAGCGGGTGGGCGTGCCGAGCCGGCCCAGGGCGACGGCGGTGTTGGCCGGTCCGCCGCCGGGCAGCACACGCAGGGCGAGCTCTCCCGGGCGGGTGCCGGCCGGGTCGACGAAGGTGTCGGCGACGCACTCGCCGAGGACCGCGACAAATCGCTGGGACACGAAGGACCGCCTCTCGCGGGTCGGTGAAGGGCTGTGGCGCGGCACGGCCGTCAACCCCGGGCCGCAGCCCGGGGTTTCGCTCGCGTTACCCAGTTGTTACGCCGTGGGGGCTTGCCCGCCGCGCCGGGCCGACTTCATCATCCTCGGCAAGGCAATGTCAACGTTGACAGTCAACGTTGACAGTCGATCTCGCCCCGCCCGACCTGACACCGCCCCGGACCTCCGCACACCGCTCAGGGAGCCCACCCATGCCCCGTACCACCGCCCTCGCCCGCGTCGCCGCCTGCGCCACCGTCGCGGCACTCGCCCTCACCGCCTGCGGCTCCGGCTCCAAGGGCGCATCCGGCTCGTCCGGCGCCGGCTCCGCGGGCGGCGCCGTGAAGGTCGGCCTGATCACCAAGACCGACACCAACCCGTTCTTCGTCAAGATGAAGCAGGGCGCCGAGAAGTCCGCCAAGGAGAACGGCGCCACCCTGGTCACCGCCGCAGGCAAGTTCGACGGCGACAACGCCGGCCAGATCGCCGCCCTGGAGAACATGGTCGCCACCGGCGTCAAGGGCGTCCTGATCACCCCCAGCGACTCCAAGGCGATCCTGCCCGCGATCAGGAAGGCCCGGGACAAGGGCGTGCTGGTGATCGCCCTGGACAGTCCGACCGACCCGCAGGACGGCACCGACGCCCTGTTCGCCACCGACAACAGGCAGGCGGGCGTGCTCATCGGCCAGTACGCCAAGGCCGCCATGGCGGGCCGGACTCCGAAGATCGCCACCCTGGACCTCGCCCCCGGCGTCGCCGTCGGCCGGCTGCGCCACGACGGCTTCCTCCAGGGCTTCGGCATCGCCGCCGGCGACCCCGCCCTGGCCTGCTCCCAGGACACCGGCGGCGACCAGGCCAAGGCCCAGACCGCGATGGAGAACTGCCTGCAGAAGGCGCCCGACCTCAACGTCGTCTACACCATCAACGAGCCCGCCGCCCTCGGCGCGTACACCGCGCTCAAGGCCAAGGGCCGGGAGAAGGACGTCCTCATCGTCTCGGTCGACGGTGGCTGCACCGGCACCCAGGCCGTCAAGGACGGCAGGATCGCCGCCACCTCGCAGCAGTACCCGCTGGTCATGGCCACCGCGGGCGTCAAGGCGGTGACCGACTACGCCAAGGGCGGCGCCAAGCCCACCGGCTACACCGACACCGGCGTCACCCTGATCACCGACCATCCCCAGGCCGGCGTGGACGCCAAGGACACCGCCTACGGCCTGGAGAACTGCTGGGGCTGACCGGCCCTCCTGCGAGCAGCCCTGGCCTTCGCGCCACCCCAGCCCTTGCTCCCGCTCCCCACGAGGATCGCCCGATGACCACAACCACCGCACCGTACGCGGAACTTAAGCCACCACCGCTCGCCCGCCGACTGCTCGCCGCGCCCACCGCCGGACCGCTGGCCGCGCTGGTACTGGCCTGCGCCTTCTTCACCCTGACCACCGACAACTTCCTCTCCGGCGGCAACTTCTCGCTGATCATCCAGCAGGTGATGGTGGTCGGGGCGCTGGCGATCGGGCAGACGCTGATCATCCTCACCGCCGGCATCGACCTCTCCTGCGGCGCGGTGATGGCCTTCGGCTCGATCACCATGGCCAAGCTGGCCGCCGAGGGCACCGTGCCGCCGCTGGTCGCGATCGCCCTCGGCCTGGCGGTCTGCGCGGTGTTCGGCCTGGCCAACGGCCTGCTGGTGCAGCTGATCCCGCTGCCGCCGTTCATCGTCACCCTCGGCATGCTGAACGTCGCCTTCGCGCTCACCCACGTCTACTCGAACGAGCAGACCGTCACCGACCTGCCCGGCCCGCTGACCTTCCTCGGCGGCACCTTCCCGCTCGGCGACACCGACGTGACGTACGGCTCGGTGCTCGCGCTGGCGCTGTTCGCGCTCTTCGCCTACCTCCTCTCCCGCACCGCCTGGGGCCGGCACGTCTACGCCCTCGGCAACGGCCGGGACGCCGCCCGCCTCAACGGCATCCGCACCGGCCGCCTCACCATCGGCCTCTACGCCCTGGCCGGCCTCGTCTACGGCGTCGGCGCCCTGCTGCTGGTCTCCCGCACCGGAGTCGGCGACCCGCAGGCCGGGCAGACCGACAACCTGGACTCCATCACCGCCGTGGTGATCGGCGGCACCAGCCTGTTCGGCGGCCGCGGCAGCGTGCTCGGCTCGCTGATCGGCGCGCTGATCGTGGGCGTCTTCCGCAACGGGCTGCAGCTGATGGGCGTCGCCTCGATCTACCAGACCCTGATCACCGGCGTGCTGGTGATCCTCGCCGTGACCGTCGACCAGATCTCCCGGAAGCGAGCCAACCGATGACCACGACCCCCGTCCTCCAGGCCCGCGGCCTGGTCAAGCGCTACGGCCACGTCACCGCGATCGACGGCGCCGACTTCGACCTCATGCCCGGCGAGGTGCTGGCCGTCATCGGCGACAACGGCGCGGGCAAGTCCAGTCTGATCAAGGCGCTCACCGGCGCGATCACCCCGGATGAGGGCGAGATCCGGCTGAACGGGGAGCCGGTCCGGTTCTCCGGCCCGCAGGACGCCCGGGCGGCCGGCCTCGAGACCGTCTACCAGGACCTCGCCGTCGCTCCGTCCATGGACATCGCCGCCAACATGTTCCTCGGGCGCGAACTGCGCCGCCCCGGCGTCCTCGGCACGGTGTTCCGCAGCCTGGACCGGACGCGGATGCGCGAGGAGGCGGCCGCCCACATGGCCGATCTGAAGATCGGTCTGCGCTCGCTCACCCAGCCGGTGGAGACGCTCTCCGGCGGCCAGCGGCAGGCGGTCGCGGTGGCCCGCGCGGTGGCCTGGGCCCGCAGCGTGGTGGTGATGGACGAGCCGACCGCGGCGCTCGGGGTCAAGGAGTCGGGGCAGGTGCTCGACCTGATCCGGCGGGTGCGCGACCGCGGCCTGCCGGTCGTGCTGATCAGCCACAACATGCCGCACGTCTTCGAGATCGCCGACCGGATCCACGTCCACCGGCTCGGACGGCGGGCCGCGCTGATCCGGCCCGGCGACCACTCGATGTCCGAGGTGGTCGCCATCATGACCGGTGCGCTCACCGTCGCCGAGGACGGCAGCGGTACTGTCGTCGCGGACGCCGACGCCGCCCGGGCCGCCGGGGTCCGCACCAACTGAACAGTGCGGGGCGGCGGCCCGGGCCGGGGCCGGGCCGCCACCCGGCGGGAACACCCGCGACAGACACACCCGCGACAGAAGCCCCGGCAGAACCAGCCCCGACAGAAACGCCACCCGGCAGAAACGGTGACCCATGGCCGCGACCCGTCGTCCGACGCTGCACGACGTAGCCCAGGAAGTCGGCGTGAGCGCCAAGACCGTCTCCCGCGTGCTCAACAACGACGGACCGACCTCCGCCGCGACCCGGGAGAAGGTCCTCGCCGCCGTCGCCCGGATCGGCTTCCAGCCCAACCTGATGGCCCGCAACATCCGCACCGGCGGCCCCGACACCACCATCGGCCTGGTCGTTCCCGACATGGGCAACCCCTTCTTCGGTACGGTCGCCGGCGGCATCGAGTCCGCCGTCCGCGAACGCGGCCTCACCCTGCTGCTCGGCTCCTCCGGCGACGCCCCGGCCCGCGAACGCGACCTGATCGCCACCTTCCTGGCCCGCCGGGTCAGCGCGCTCATGGTCGTCCCGGCCGACGGCTCGGACCACGCCCACCTCAAGGCCGCCCGCTCCGCCGGACTGCCGGTCGTCTTCCTGGACCGCCCCGGCGCCGGCCTCGCCGCCGACTGCGTGGTCTCCTCCAACCGCGACGGCGCCCGGACCGGCGTCGCCCACCTCATCGCCCACGGCCACCAGCGGATCGGCTTCATCGGCGACCTGCCGACCACCCTGTACACCCGCCGCGAACGCCTGGCCGGCTACAAGGACGCGCTGGCCGCCGCCGGCCTCCCGTACGACCGCGCGCTGGTCGCCGGCGCACACGGCCAGCCGGATGCGGCCACCGCCACCGACCGGCTGCTCGCCCTCCCCGAACCGCCCACGGCACTGTTCGCCGCCAACAACTTCGCCGCCATGGGGACGGTCTCCGCCCTCGCCCACGCCAAGCGGCGCGAGGTCGCGCTGGTCGCCTTCGACGACATCCCGCTGGCCGACATCCTGGAGCCCGCCCTCACCGTCGTCGCCCAGGACCCGGCCGAACTCGGCGCCGCCGCCGCCCGCACCGCCCTCGCCCGCCTCGACGGCGACCGCGGCCGCGCCCGCACCACCGTGGTGGACACCCGCCTCATCGCCCGCGGCTCGGGCGAACTGCGCCCACCCCGCCGATAGCGCGGGCCGCCGCCGGGCCGGACGGGCCCGCACGCAGGATGCGTCCACCCGGCCGGCAGCGCCTCCTGCGGCCCCGGCATCCTGCCCCAGCACCGCCTCGAACTCGGCGCCGCCGACTTCACCTTCGTCCTCACCCCGCTCCCCCGGGTGTGACGACGGGTCCGGGGCTGGCGGTGTCAGGCGGGTCTCAGGCGTACAGGGCCACCCGGGGCTGGACCGTCCCCGGGGAGGCCGTCACCACGGTGAGCCGGTACTGCCGGGTGAGGGTGTGGTGGCTGTGGAGGACCAGCTTCGCCGAGGTGAGGCCGGTGTACAGCGTGCCGGTCTGGTCGGCCAGCGGCACGGTCCTCCAGTGGCCCGCGGTCAGGACCTCGAGCTTGACGTCGGCCGGCGCGAGGAAGGGCCCGCCGTCCGGTGACTCCACGAGGATCTGCGGCGCGACGGTCTGGTCCGCCCCGGTGTCGTTGCGGTAGGTGACGGTGATCCGGTGGGTCGCGTGGTCGGACGGCAGCGGTCTGCTCGGCAGGTCGACGAAGGAGACCGGCGCGGCGACGGCCGCCGTCTGCGGGGCGGAGGCCACGGTGGCGGCCGCCGGCGACGGCAGCGTGAGCGCGGCGGCCGGCAGGGCGGCGAGGGCGGTCAGGGCCAGGGCCCGGCCGAGGATCTTCCTGGTCGGCATGGCGGCCTCCTTCGATCGTTCCCGGCTCCCCCGGGACTCCACCGGCGGCCGGACGGTACCCGTCCACCCTGCACTCCGATGGCGCAACGCGCATCCGCACCGGTTCGCCGGCACCGTTTCGCCCGCGCCGCGCCGGTCCGCGGCTCCCGGCTGCGGGCACCCGCCCCGCCCGGCCACCGGCGGTGCCGATAGGTTCGTACCTCCACCACCACCCGAAGGAGCGCCCGTGCCCGCCCGGCCCAGCCTGCTGTACGTGACCGACCTGGCCTACCCGGCCCGCGGACGCCGGTACGGCGACGAGGACGTCCTCCTCACCTCGCGGCTGCGGGAGTGGTTCGACCTGGCCCTGTGCCACCCGCTCGACGCCCGGGCCCTGATGGGGCGCTTCGACGCGGTCGTGGTGCGCAACAGCGGGCCGGTGCTGCACTACCCGGAGGAGTACGGCCGCTTCCGCGCCCGGGCCCTGGCCGACGGCGTGCGGGTCTACAACCCGCTGACCGGACGGGGGGACATGGCCGGCAAGCAGTACCTGCTGGAACTGACCGAGGCCGGGTACCCGGTCATCCCCACCGTCGACCGCCCGCAGGACCTCGCCCGGCTGCCCGCCGCCGACCGCTACGCGGTCAAGCCGAAGGAGGGCGCCGACAGCATAGGCCTGCGCTTCCTCACCCCCGACGAACTGCACGGTCTCGAATGGGGCGAGGTGCTGGTCCAGCCGCGGATCGACTTCCGGTACGAGGTCTCGTTCTACTTCGTGGACGACGCCTTCCAGTACGCCCTCCACGCCCCCGACCCGGCCCGGCGCTGGGTGCTGGAGCCGTACCAGCCGAGCGCGGCCGACCTCGCATTCGCCCGGCGCTTCGTCGACTGGAACACCCTCGACCACGGGATCCAGCGGGTGGACGCCTGCCGGGCGCCGGACGGGCGGCTGCTCCTGGTCGAGCTGGAGGACCTCAACCCGTACCTGTCCCTCGACCTGGTCCCCGAGGAGGCCCGGGAGCGCTTCGTCCGGGCCATGGCGGAATCGCTGCACCGCTTCCTGGACTGACCACCCGCCCGCCGCTACCCGCCCGAGGCCGCCCCGCCCGGGGACCTCACGGCCGGGGCACGCCCCCGACGAAGTCCTTCAGGGCGTCCATCCGGGTCCGCCGGCCGGGCGGGTAGCGGCGCAGCGCGCGCTCCGCCCGGCGCGAGCCCGGCCGGTAGCGCCAGCGGGCCCACGGCGAGTCGGGTCTGGCCAGGCGCAGGCAGGCGATCAGGGCGACCAGCGGCACCAGCAGCCCGATCACCCCGAGTGCGGTCTTGCCCTTGAGGATCGCCCCGACGGAGAACACCAGGTCGACCAGCAGGACCACGGCGAAGGCCAGGTGGGCGGCCGTGCCCTGCCCGGCGCCGGAGAAGGGGTTGACCCCGGCGACCAGCAGCAGGCCGACCGCCATCGCCAGGAAGGCCGCGTCGACGGACTTGCGACCCTCGCGCGCCCAGTAGACGTCCTCCAGGTGCAGCCACAGCGCGTACTCGTCGACGGTGAGCGCGGCGCCGGCACCGAACAGGGCGGCCAGGATCTGCGCCCCTGGCGGGTCGGGGCGGTAGGCGAACTCCATCGCGCCGGCGACCAGCATCGCGAGGATGCCGTACACCTGGTGGTGCACGTGGGTGCCGCCGACCGCGACGTCGCGGAAGGGGCCGCGGCCAGCCCGGATCAGCCGGGTGATCACGCGGGTGCCCACGAAGGTGAGCACGAACGCGCCGACCATCCACAGGCCGATGCCGTGGTTGGGCACGGTGACGACCACTTCGACCTCGGCCTCGGCGGTGCGCACGGTCGCGGTGTCCCGTCAGCCGCCGTGCGCGGGCGGTGCGGCGAGCGGTGGGCGCGCGCCGGGACACCGGCCGCCGCGCCGCCGTGGCCTGCTCTCCTCCGGCACCACGCACCTCCGCACCATGCCGCGCCGGTCCGCCCTCCCGGACGCCCGACGGGCCCGGGTCCTCTCGCCCAGCGTATCCGGATCCGGCGGGAGCGGCCGGGTCTCCTCATTACCCCGGGGGGTATAGTGCCCGGACAATTCCCCCAGACATGTCCCCGCAGACATTTCGCCCCAGAAGGACCGAGAGAAGGAGAGCGGCATGTGCCGACGAGTCGACTGCCGAAGCTGCGGAAAGCCGACCTACGCCGGATGCGGGATGCACGTGGAACAGGTCCTGGCGGCGGTGCGCAAGTCCGACCGGTGCTCGTGCGCCCAGCGGGAGCTGACGGGTGGCGGCTGGCTCGGCCGACTGTTCGGACGCCGCTGAGGGCCGCAGCCGCCCCGGGAGCAGCCTCCCGGGGCGGCAAGCCGCACCGCCTGTCCCCCCGACCGGCGGTCAGCGTGCGAGCCGACGCGCAGGACTCAGCGCGCGGGTGTGAACTCCGGGAGGCGCTCCAGGCTTTCGGCGACGGCGGCGAAGCCGTACGCCAGCATCCGCTGCTCGTAGTCCTCGACGGCGGCCGGGAGTTCGGCCTCGCCCCGCTGGACGGCGGTGAGCGAGCGGGCGAGCAGCGCGGCGTCGCGCAGGGCCGTGTTGGCGCCCTGGCCGCCGCTCGGCGGCATCGTGTGGATGGCGTCGCCGAGCAGGGTGACCCGGCGGGTGCCGCCCCAGTGCGGCACGGGCTCGGCGTAACGGACGGTCAGGGGCGAGCTGTTGACGACATCGGCCGCGCGGACCAGGTCGACGAGGTCCGGGTGCCAGCCGTCGAGCAGGGTGAGCAGGTCGGCGCGGACGGCCTCCCACGGCCTCGGCCCGGCGGGCAGCGAGTCGGACGGCATCACCACCCAGCGCAGGTAGCTGTCGGTGTCGGGCAGGGGGACGTCGGGCGCCAGCTCGGCCGCCGCGAGCCGCGGCGGCCGGCGGAACTCCATCCGGCCGAGCAGCAGGCTGGCGCCGGGGCCGTGCACGACGGTGCCGAAGCCCGGCACGAGTGCGGCGAACCGCTCGGTGAGCGGGGTGCGGCCGAGGACGGCGTTGCCGGGGAGGGTGACCACCTCGGCCTCGGGCAGCAGCTGGCGGCGCACCGCCGAGCCCACGCCGTCCGCGCCCACCAGCAGGTCGCCGACCGCGCTGCTGCCGTCGCCGAAGTGCGCCTCGACCGTGCCGTCCGCCCGCTCGGTGTAGCCGACGACGGGCTTGCCGAACTCGACGCGGTCGGCGAGCCCGGCCAGCAGCAGCTGGCGCAGCACGTACCGGTCGGCGGCGGTGCCCTCGTCCGCCGTGCCCAGGCTGCGGATCTCCCGGAGCTGCTCGTCCACGGCCCGCCGCTCACCGGCCATCGGCCCGGAGACGGCGGCCAGCAGGGCGTGCAGCCGCTCCGGCAGGCAGGCGTGCAGCGCGGCGAGGCCGTGCGCGTTCAGGGCGATCCGGAAGCCCTGGTAACGGCTGTGCGGGCCGTCCTCCCGCTCGTGGACGCGCACGTCCACCCCCGCCTGCAGCAGTCCGTGCGCGAGGCAGAGCCCGCCGAGTCCCGCCCCGGCCACCAAGACCTTCATGTCCCGTCCCCCCAGTCCTTCGTGTCTGATCACCCGGTGCATCCGGTGCCTGCGATGCATGCGATGCGACCGATGCGTCGAGCCTGTCGTACGGACCCGACCCGACGTCAGTGATCTTTGTGTCCGGAACTGTATGACACCTGTCACCCCTCGCGCCCAGCGGTCCCGCGGAAGCGGGATCCGACCGGCGAAGGCGGGCAGGAGCTGCCCGTACCATGGCGGACCTGGGGAGTTCCAGGATGTGACGAGAGGAGCGGGCGGTTGCGCGGGGGCGAGCGGGCGGGTGGTCTGGGGCGGCTGATCGGGGCCGCGGCCGGGCTGGGCGAGGCCGGGCGGCAGGCCGTGCTGCGGGGCGGACGGGCCGCGGCGGGCGGGCGGTGGGCGCTGACGGCGCTCGGCTCCGTCGCGCCGCCGCCCGTTCCCGCCACCGAGCCGTGGAAGCTGTCGGTGGGCACCCTGATCGGCCGTCACCCGCGCACCCCGGCCGTGGTGCACAAGCTGCTCGGGCTCCTCGACGGCCTCGGCGCCGTCCACCTCGGGCCGACGGAGGTCGGCTTCGACGGCGAGGAGGTCGCGTGGGACAAGGTCGTCGAGATCCGCACCCGCAACGCCTTCGAGGTGCTGACGACCACCGCCCTGGAGCAGGAGGTGGACCGGGTCCGCGAGTTCCTGCCGCCGGTGCCCGGCCGCAAGTGGGTCGTCACCAGGGCCGGTGAGGCGCTGGCCACCGTCGTGCTCGCGGCGCTCGAACGCGGCTCGGTCGACCAGCGCCTGGACGAACTGACCGTCCCGGCGAGGATCGTCCACCGCGGTCTGCTCGGCCGGCCGCGGACCCTGGACGCGGGCGCGTTCGCCGCCGCGACGCTCGTGGTCACCGCCCAGGCCGGGGAGAGCCTGATCGCGACCGCCCGCAAACGCGGCATTCCGGTCCTGCCCGCCGAACCGGCCGCCGAGCCGGACCTGGCCGCCCGGGTCGCGACGCTGCGCGAACGCACCGACGCCGTCGCCCGGTTGCTGGACCGCATCGAGCAGAGCGGCACCGAACCGGCGGAGGTGGAGGCGCACGCCGCGCAGCCGCTGTCACTCGACAAGACCGCGAGCGACAACGGCCAGGCGCAGCAATGCCGTTGAGCACAGCCCTTGCGCCGCCCGGGCCGGTCGGCGGCCCGGGCGTCCGCCGTCAGTGGCCGCCGCGGGGCTCTTCGCAACCGGTGCCGTCCGGGTAGCCAGCGAAGGCCTCCACGGTGGTGCCGGCGCTGCTCATCCGGCCTTCCAGGCACAGCGGGGAGGCGTCGACCAGGAAGCTGACACCGGTCGGGCCGTTCTCGGCGGCCTTCACCTTGCCGGCCGGGTAGCCGAGGCCGGTGAGCAGGCCGCGGGTGCTCTCCGGGGTGAAGTCGCCCCGGCTGCGGAGGGGTTCGAGGGCGCCCTTGATCCGTTTGACGGCGTCCAGGCCGTCGCAGCGCCGTTGGCCGTACAGCGGGAGGGGCTCCTTGAAGCCGTGGTTCTCGGCGTAGTGGTCGAGGGGCTGGCCGGACGGGCCCCCGGCGTTCGCGGTCGGGGTCGGCGTCCTGGTCGGGGTCTCGCCGGGGCACGGGAAGTCCGTCGGCGCACCCGGCGCCGTCACGCGGGCCGACGGCGCACCCGCGCCGCCGGCCTCGTCCGCCCGCTTCGTGCCGCATCCCGCCGCCAGCACGGCCAGGGCCGCCACCGCCGGTATCCCGAGGCGCCCCCACCTGGTCCTGATCATCGTCATCCCGTGATGATGCCCCGCCGGCGGGGCCGGCGTCATCTCCGGCCCCGGGCGGCCCCGGCCCCGGATTCAATCCCCGGCAGGCCGGAGCCCTTCTCGGCTAGCCTCCGGTCCATGACTTGGTTGCCTGCTGATTTCGTCCACCCCGTCCACGTCCCGCTGCCCGGTGGCGGCTACCACCTGCGCCCGATCTCCGGGGCCGACACCGAGCTCGACTACCCGGCGGTGATGGGCTCCCGGGACCGGCTCTGGGCGATCTACGGCGAGGCCTGGGGGTGGCCCGTCGCCACCATGACCTACCAGCAGGACCTCGACGACCTGGTCCGGCACGAGCGGGAGATCGCCGCCCACGAGACGTTCAACTACGCGCTGTTCGACGAGGCGGAGACGGCGCTGCTGGGGTGCGTCTACATCGACCCGCCGCAGAAGGCCGGTTCGGACGCCGAGATCTCCTGGTGGGTGGTGGACGACCGGGTCGGCCCCGGGCTTGAGCAGGCCCTGGACGCGCTCGTCCCCGCGTGGATCGCCGAGGCGTGGCCCTTCCGGCAGCCCTGCCTCATCGGCCACGACGTCTCCTGGCAGGAGTGGACGGCCCGCCCGGCGGCGGCCCGCGCCTGAGCCCGTCGGCGCGCGGCCGCCCCCGCCCTTGAACCGGCCCCGCCTGACTGCGGGTCCTGACCGCCCCGCCGGGTGAACCACCCGAGCGCGCAAGGGAATTGTGGAGGTTCTGCGCCACCGGACTGCCCGGGAGGGCACCGGGTAGGCGCCGGACAGGGGCGTCGGCCCGCCCGGGGCCGGCGCGCCACGACCTCAGGAGGGTCACCCGATGCAGATGCCCGTCCACCCGATGCCCGTCACCTTCCCCGACAGCCCGCTGCCCGACGTCCCGGTCGTCGCGGAGCTGCGGTTCGACCCGGACCTGCCGTACGCGGCGTGCCTGGCGTTTCCGCTGACGCCGTGCGACTGCCTGACCGTCGACGCCCAGGTCTGCTGGTACTTCAGCCGCGAGCTGCTCGACGAGGGCCGGAGCGCCCCCGCCGGCAGCGGAGACGTCCGGGTGAGCCCCGGCCCGGACGGCGCGGTGCTCATCACCCTGCGGGGGCCGACCGGCGAGGCCGTCCTCAGCGCCCCGGCGGCCGATGTCGCGGCCTTCCTGTCGGACTCCTTCACGCTGGTGCCCGCCGGCTCGGAGTCCGATCACCTCGACGTCGAAGCCGCCCTCGCCCGGCTGCTCTCGGACGGCTGACCGCCCGCAGGCGGCCCCCACCCGTTCCGCCGTTGGAGTGTTCTGCCGTCGTACGCCACGGGAACCGCACGGCTCGGCCGCGCCGGGCGCGGCGACTCCCACTAGGTTGCCTGCGTGGAGGTAACCAGAGCTTCGGAAGGGCGCGAGCCGCCCGTCGGCGAACGCGTCGTGACCAGCCTGGACGGGCGGCTGCCGGTCACCGAGGCGGCTCGGGAGCTGCTGCGCAAGGTGTTCCCGGACCACTGGTCGTTCCTGCTGGGCGAGCTGGCCCTGTACGCCTTCGTCACCCTGCTGCTGACCGGCGTGTACCTGACGTTCTTCTTCGACCCGAGCATGCGCGAGGTCGTCTACGGCGGCACCTACCTGCCGCTGCGCGGCGTGCGCGTGTCCGAGGCGTACGCCTCGACGCTGCGCATCAGCTTCGAGGTGCGCGGTGGACTGATCATCCGCCAGATTCACCACTGGTCAGCCCTGTTGTTCGCCGCGGCGATCTCCGTACACCTGCTGCGGGTGTTCTTCACCGGAGCCTTCCGCCGCCCCCGCGAGCTCAACTGGGTCATCGGGGTGACGATGTTCAGCCTCGCGCTGCTCGAAGGGTTCTCCGGCTACTCGCTCCCCGACGACACCCTGTCGGGCACCGGCCTGCGGATCGCCGAGGGCGTGCTGCTCTCGGTGCCGCTGGTCGGCACCTACCTGACCTTCTTCGCCTTCGGCGGCGAGTTCCCCGGCCACGAGATCATCCCCCGGCTGTTCACCCTGCACATCCTCCTCGTGCCCGGCCTGCTGCTGGCCCTGGTCGGGGCCCACCTGACGCTCGTGGTGGTGCTGAAGCACACCCAGTGGGCCGCCCCCGGCCGCACCAACCGGAACGTCGTCGGGATGCCCTTCTTCCCGCAGTTCCTCACCCGGACCGTGGGGCTGACGTTCACGGTGGCCGGCATCATGGCGCTGTCGGCCTTCCTCGCGGAGATCAACCCGATCTGGCGCTACTCCTCCTACCGGCCCGACGTGGCGGCTGCCGGGGCACAGCCGGACTGGTACATCGGCTTCATCGAGGGCGCCCTGCGGCTGATGCCCGCCGCGGAGACCGACCTGTTCGGGCACACGGTGTCGTGGAACGTCCTCCTCCCCGCCGTGGTGCTGCCCGGCCTGCTGTTCGCCGCGCTGTACGCCTACCCCTTCGTCGAACGGTGGCTCGACCCGGAAACCGGCGAGCAGCACCTGTGCGACCGGCCGCGCAACAAGCCGACCCGTACCGGGCTGGGCGTCGCCGGGATCACCGCCTACACGGTGCTGCTGGTCGCCGGCGGCAACGACGTGATCGCGTACGTCTTCGGCGTCTCCGTCGACGCGCTCACCGTCGTGCTGCGGGCGGCGCTGATCGTGCTGCCGCCCCTGTCGTTCCTGCTCACCCGGCGGCTCTGCCTGGCGCTGCAGGCGAGGGACCGCGACCGGCTGCTGAAGGGCGACGAGACCGGGCGGATCGACCAGGGCCACGACGGCGGCTTCACCGGCCACCGCCGGCCCGTGCCCGAGGACGAGCGGTTCGTCCTGCTGGCGCGGACCACGCCCGAACCGCTCACGGCTCCGGACGGGGCGCCGCGCCGCGAGCGCGCACGTGCCGCGGCGAGCTCCTGGTTCCACCGCGACGGGGTCGAACTCCCCTCCACCGAAACGGAGTCGGAGTACCTCGCGGGCGTCCTGACCAGCCCCGCACACCCCGCGACGGACCGGCGGACCGGGCCCACGAAGACCGGCCCGGTCCGCCGGCTCGGCCGGGCGCTGCGCGGTCTCATCCGTCGCCGTGGTCGCGGTACTGGAAGATGAAGCCGCCCACGGCGAACGCGAGCACCAGGGCGCCCGTGACGATCAGCCACCGGGCGAAGACCAGGCCGAGGGCGAAGACCGTCAGGCCGACCGCCGTCAGCACCGGGTAGCCGCTGCGGGCCGGGAAGAACCCCACCGGGCCCACGCCCTCGGCGATCTCCGCGTCCTTGCGGTCCTGCGCCCGCCCGCCGCCCCGCCGCTGGTGCTGGACGAACCAGAACAGCGCGACCAGCCCCGACATCAGGAACGCCACCGTCAGGATCGCCTTCCCGGCCGGCTCCTGCGCCCACAGCCCGTAGACCAGCCCGGTCACCGCGAAGAACACCGCCATGACGGTGAACAGCCAACCCTCCGCCTTCATCGCCCGCTCCCCCGCTCGCCGGTACGGCCGGAGGAGCCGCTCGACGGGGCCTCGGCCGGCACTTCCGGATGGTGCAGGTCGAACGCCGGCGACTCGGAGCGGATCCTGGGCAGGGCGTGGAAGTTGTGCTGCGGCGGCGGACTGGAGGTGGCCCACTCCAGCGACCGGCCCCAGCCCCACGGGTCGTCCTTCTCGACCAGGGCCCCGTACCGGGTGGTGGTCCAGACGTTGTAGAAGAACGGCAGGTTGGAGACGCCGAGCAGGAACGCACCGACCGAGGCGCACACGTTCAGGGCCGTGAAGTCGTCCACCGCCAGGTACGTCGCGTAGCGGCGCGGCATGCCCTGGGCGCCCAGCCAGTGCATCACCAGGAAGGTGGTCTGGAACCCCACGAACAGGATCCAGAAGTGCACCTTGCCCAGCCGCTCGTCGAGCAGCTTCCCGGTGAGCTTCGGCCACCAGAAGTAGAAGCCCGCGAAGGTGGCGAACACGACCGTCCCGAACAGCACGTAGTGGAGGTGGGCCACCACGAAGTAGCTGTCGGTCACGTGGAAGTCGATCGGCGGCGCGGCCAGCAGCACGCCGCTCAGCCCGCCGAACAGGAAGGTCACCAGGAAGCCGATCGACCAGAGCATCGGGGTCTCGAAGGACAGCGACCCGTTCCACATCGTCCCGATCCAGTTGAAGAACTTCACCCCGGTGGGCACGGCGATGAGGAACGACATCATCGAGAAGAACGGCAGCAGCACCTGGCCGGTGACGAACATGTGGTGCGCCCACACCGACATGGACAGGGCGGTGATCGTGATGGTCGCGCCGATCATGCCGTAGTAGCCGAACAGCGGTTTGCGGCTGAACACCGGGATGATCTCGCTGACGATGCCGAAGAACGGCAGCGCGACGATGTAGACCTCCGGGTGGCCGAAGAACCAGAACAGGTGCTGCCACAGCAGGGCCCCGCCGTTCGCCGCGTCGAAGGCGTGCGCGCCGAACTTCCGGTCCGCCTCCAGGCAGAGCAGCGCGGCCGTCAGCACCGGGAAGGCCAGCAGCACCATGACCGAGGTGAACAGCACGTTCCAGGTGAAGATCGGCATCCGGAAGAGGGTCATGCCCGGTGCCCGCAGGCAGGTGATGGTGGTGATGAAGTTGACCGACCCCAGGATCGTGCCGAGGCCGGCCACGACCAGGCCGAGGGTCCACAGGTCCCCGCCCGCCCCCGGCGAGAACACCGGACCGTTGAGCGGCGCGTACGCGAACCAGCCGAAGGCGGGCGCCCCCTGGGAGGTGAGGAAGCCGCTCAGGACCATCAGCCCGCCGAGCAGGAAGGCCCAGTAGGTGAAGGCGTTCAGCCGGGGGAAGGCCACGTCGGGCGACCCGATCTGCAGCGGCATGATCGCGTTGGCGAACCCGGCGAAGGTCGGGGTCGCGAACAGCAGCAGCATGATCGTGCCGTGCATGGTGAACATCTGGTTGTAGCGCTCGTTCGACAGGATCCCGGTGTCGGGCCCCATCAGCTGAGCGCGCATCAGCAGCGCCATGACGCCGCCGGCCAGGAAGAAGCCGAACGCGGTCGCCAGGTAGAGGTTCCCGATGACCTTGTGGTCCGTGGTGAACAGCCAGCGGAGCAGCGCGCTGCCCTGGTGGACGCGGGCCTGGGTGCGACGCGACGTGGTGGACGTAGCGCTCATGGAACCTCCGCAGCGGAGCCGACGATGCCCCCTCGGTGGCGGCCCCGCCCCCTGCCCGCTCGGCGGAGGGCCCACCCCCGCGCGCCATCGCCGACCCTAGCGGCGCGTCTGCGGCCCGCCGGGGTGCCACGCGGTGCGGGCCCTCCGACCGGCGCCGCCCCGGTCGGGGCAGCGCCGGTCGGGGCGGCACCGGATTGGGCAGCGCCGGATTGGGCAGCGCCGGTCTGGGCGGCACCGGATTGGGCAGCGCCGGTCTGGGCGGCACCGGATTGGGCAGCGCCGGTCTGGGCGGCTCAGCGCTCCCGCAGGTCGGGGACGACCTCGCGCAGGCGCTCGGCGCTGATCGCGCCCGAGCGCAGCAGGACGGGCACCTCGCCGGTGATGTCCACGATCGAGGACGGCACGGCGGCCGCCGTCGCGCCCCCGTCCAGATAGACGGCCACCGAGTCGCCCAGCATGCCCTGGGCGGCGTCGCAGTCCTGCGGGGAGTCCTGCCCGGTCAGGTTGGCACTGGAGACCGCCAACGGGCCGGTGGCGGCCAGCAGTTCGATGGCGACCGGGTGCGCGGGCATCCGGACGGCGACCGTCCCGCCGGTCTCGCCGAGGTCCAGCTCGACCGACGCCAGGTGGCGGGCGACCACGGTCAGCCCGCCCGGCCAGAACGCGGCGACCAGGTCGCGCGCCCGGTCCGTCACCTCGACCAGGTCGTCGAGGGCCGCCGGGGAGCCGACCAGCACCGGCGAGGGCATGTTCCGTCCCCGCCCCTTGGCCGCCAGCAGGCGGGCGACCGCCTCCGGCGCGAAGGCGTCCGCGCCCACCCCGTACACCGTGTCCGTGGGAAGCACGACGAGTTCACCGCGGCGCACCGCCGCCACGGCCTCACGCAGCCCCGCTGCGCGCTCGGACGCGTCCGAGCAGTCAAAACGACGAGTCATCAAGGATCTCCACCAGCGGGCCAGCGGCCCGCACCGTTCATCCGGCCCGGCCACCTCACCGACCGGGCACGATCTGCTCAGACTACCGGGCCTGGCCCCGCTCCCCGGACGGGCCCTCACCGGGCCGGGCCCCGCCGTCGGCCGGTGGACCGGAGCAGCGGCCACCCGGCCGACCTCCGCCCGGGGGCGGGCGGCGTCGGGCAGACGTAGGTTGCCGACATGACCAGTGACGAGACGATCCCGGCCGTGGGAGTGCGCCCGCTGGACGAGGTGTTCGCCGCGATCGACACGGCCAACCGGCGGCCCCGCCCCTGGACCGGCTTCGAGCACGGCGTGCTGGGGGCCTACCGCTGGGCCGCCGGCGCGCAGATCGCCGCGCCCGTCACCGCCGCCGCCGCGGTCGGCGCGAACGGGCCCTGCCGGGCGCAGCTGCTGGCGGAGTGCCAGGCCGCCGCCGTCGGCCTCCGCCGGGCACTGGCCGAGGAGGCCGACCACACCTACGCCCTCGGCGCCCACCAGGCGCTCGCTTGGCTGTGCGGCCTCCACGAGGAGTGCCCCTGACCGGCCATGCCTGGGGAGGGCCGACCGGCCCGGACCTCGACGGGGCCGCGCCGACCACTACAGCGTGATCGTCGGCAAGCAGCTGCGGCATCCGGCCGACGCCGGGCCGACCACCGCCGAGTTGCTCCGCCGCACTGCTGCGTTGAGCGCGTTGTCGCTTGAACGCCGTCGAGCCCGGGCCCGGGGTCGGGCCCGGGCTCAGGTGTCCGGGTTGGGTTCACTTGGGTTCAGGCGTCCGAGGTCGGGTCCTCGTCCTCCGCCCCCGTCGGTTCAGTAGTAGTGACGGCGTCCGCCGATGGCGTGTCCGAGGGCGCCGGCGACCCACAGGACCAGGCCGATGACGAGCAGCACGATCCCGATGGTCCAGAGGATCGAGATGCCGGTGACGAAGCCGATGATGAGCAGGATGACACCGAGGACGATCACGGGAGTCTCCCTGGTTGAGAGGTCGATGGGGGCGGATGCCGATGGGCGGCCCCGGCGGTCCGTCTGCGACGGACCGAGGTCGCTCCCGGGGCGGAGGGGCCGTCCTTCGCGGCCCCGTCCATGTCTGCGCGTCTACCGCGACGGCGGCCGCGCAAACCGATCGGCCGCCGCCGGTTCGAACCCGTCCGTCACCGACGGTGGCGGCCGCCCGGTCGACGGGCCGACGGGACGGCGCGCGGCGCGGGGAGGAAGAGCCGGGCCAGCTCCCGGCCCAGGTTCACGCCGATGGCCAGGGCCATCGCCATCGCGCCGGCGCGTCCGATGCCGCTCAGCCCGATCTCGGGCCGGCCCCGGACGAAGGCGAGCATCCCGAAGTACAGCACCGACCCGGGCAGCAGCGGCCCGAGCGCCGCCGTGACGTGCGGCAGGGCGGAGCTCCCCCGGCAGCGCGCCATGAGCTGGCCGGACAGCCCCACCAGCCCGGCGGCCAGGCCGGTGGCCAGGATCGGCTCGGCGCCGGCGTTGGCCAGCACCCCGTACGTCGTCCAGCCGGCCGCGCTGTTCAGCATGACCGCGGGCAGCGTGCCCGGCTCGGTGTTCAGCAGCACCGCGAACGCCAGGGTGAGCAGCACCGCCGCGGTGAGCTGCAGCGGCGGGTTGACCGCCCCCGCCGGGGCGACCTGCGCCGCCAGGTCCGCGCCGTTGTTGACACCGACGTACAGCACCGTCATCACCCCGATCACCACGCCGGTCATCAGGTACAGCGCTTCGAGCAGGCGCGCGGCGGCGGTGAGGTAGAAGCCCGCCAGGCCGTCCTGGGCCGCCGCCACCATGGGCCAGCCCGGCAGCAGCGCGAACAGCCCGCCGGTGATCACCACCGATCCGCGCAGGTGCAGTCCGTTGAACGACAGCAGGATGCCGATCACGGCGGCCGGGGCCGCGGCCACCACGAACTGGTAGAAGGGCGGGAGGTCGTGGCGCGCCACCAGCGCCGAGAGCCGGTCGCCCGCCAGGGCCGCGACGACGGCGCTGGCGAACACCAGCCAGGCGCGGGCATCGGTGCGGCCGCCGACCAGCAGCGTCGCGGCCCCGGACAGCAGACCGCAGCAGAGCAGGACCACCCGGGCGGAGTAGCGGCGGCCGTGCCGGTGCACGGCCATCAGGCGGTCGTGGGCGTCGCGGACGGCGATCCCGCCCGCCGTGATCTCGGTGACCAGCCGGAAGACGGCGGCCAGCCGCGCGTAGTCGCCGGCCGGGCGGCGCACCGAGCACTCGGCGGTCAGCGGCGGCTCGGAGGAGCCCGGCTGGTACGAGATCGCCACCCGGGTGAAGGTGACCTGCGGGTCGCACGGGTGGACCCGGTAGGCCCTGGCGACGGCGAGCATGGCGGCCTCCACGTCCTCGGCCGCCTCGCCGCTGGCCAGCAGCAGCTCGCCCACCAGCAGCGCGAGCTCCAGGACGCGGGCCGGCTCGGCGGCTCCTGGCGGCTCCGCGCCCGCGGGGGCCGGTGCGAGCCGGCGGTCGGCCGTCGGCGTGCGCAGCAGCGGCAGCATCCGGTCGGGCCAGGGGGCCTCGGCGCCGGCGACGCCGCGGTGCGGCCGACCGTCGTCGGCGCGCTCTCCGGGTGCCGGGGCCTGGGGCGGCACCCGCTCGGACCGCGCCGCACGCCCGTCCGGGCCGGCGGGCATGCCGAGCTGATCGTGTTCCGACATCGCGACTCCCTGGTCCCACCCCCATCCACTCTTTGCAGCTGATCAACTACCCGGAGTGATGGTTCGGTGAACGCCCCGCAGCCTTGCGCACCCGTCCGAAACGGAGTGCGACAGGCCGTACACGCCCCATCCCTCCGTGCGTGCCGACCTCGGACGGACGGCCGCACCGGGGCCGGGGCGCCCACTCCCGAACCGGCCGGGGCTCCCGTTCTCCGAACCGGCCGGGGCGCTGGAGTGCGCCTACCATCCCGACCATGGCCAAGAACGACGAGGAGCAGGTCACCGACCTGATCCGGAACTGGGCCGCGGCGGTCCACGCGGGCGACCTCGACCGGGTCGTCGCCGACCACGCCGCGGACATCGTGATGTTCGACGTGCCCCCGCCGTACGAGGGCGTGCGCGGCCTCGACGCGTACCGGGCGACCTGGCCGCCGTTCTTCGAGTGGCAGGCACAGGGCGCCTCGTTCGAGATCGAGGAACTGGAGGTGACGGCCGGAGCGGACGTCGCCTTCGCGCACGCCCTGCTGCGCTGCGGCACCCCGCAGGACTTCGCCGACCGTCCGGCGCAGCGGCTGCGGCTGACCGTCGGACTACGCAAGGCGCATGGGCGCTGGCTGGTGACGCACGAGCACCACTCCTTCCCGGATCCCGGCGAGGCTTCGTAGCGGTCGGCGACCGGCCTTCCCGGGATTCGTGGCGCCGTCACCGGGTACACGCGGCCGCGCGACGACCTCGACGAGGAGTGTGCGCGATGACCATCCCGACTCCCCCGGATCCGGACACCCAGCCGATCCCCCACCCCTACCCCGCCCCAGGGCCCGGCGGGCCCGATCCGGCTCCCCCGCCGATCCCGCCGTTCCCGTCTCCCGAGCCGTTCCCGGATCCCGATCCGGCGCCGCCACCGGAGTCGCACCCCGGGCAGGCCTGAGCCCCGGCGCCCCCGAGCCGGCCAGGCGGGGCCGCCCGGTCCCGGTGGTCAGACCCGGTTGTCAGACCCGGGGGCCAGCAGGCTGTCCAGCTCGGCCTCGAAGAGCAGGGCGGGCTGGAAGCCCATGCCGGTGAAGTGCCCGGCGAGCTCCAGTGACAGGACGCCGTGCAGGCGGGTCCACAGGACCAGGAACCGGTGCAACACGGCGGAGGGGGCCGAGTGGTCGCCGGCCCAGTCCCGGCGGGTGTCCAGGTGGGCGGCGAAGGACGCCTCCGGGTCGCGAGCGTCGGTCGGGCCGCCCAGGTCGTCGGGGCTGCCTTGGGCTCGTGCCGCGCAGGCGTTCAGCAGGGTGCGCATGATCTCGTCGGCGATGGCGGTGGTGTCCCCGGGCGCGCGGTATCCGGGGACAGGGGTGCCGTAGACCAGGAAGTACCGCTGGGGGTCCGCCAGGGCCCAGCCCCGGAGGGCGCGGGCGAGGTCGGCGAGGCCGGCCCCCGCAGCCGCGGCCGCGGCGAGGGTGTCGGCGAGACTGCGGTACGCGTCCCGGACGAGTTCGGTGATCAGTTCGTCGCGGCCGGCGTAGTAGCGGTAGAGCGCGGGGCCGCTCAGGCCCATCCGCTTGGCGATCGCGTTGAGGGAGAGCGCGGAGGCACCCGCCGTGGCGATCTGCTCCCAGGCATGCTTCTTGACCTCTTCGCGCACCTGGGAGCGATAGCGCTCTCTCGGGGTGCCTCCGCCCGTCCTCGCCATGGTCTGCCCGCTTCCCCCTGCCCGTTTCCCGGGTCCGTATGACTACATGCCCACGCTTTCGTTAGAGGCTATCACCAACCCCCTTGACCGTCCGCGCCCTGGACATCACCTCGACCGTCCGGCAGCTGCGGCCCGGCTCCTGCATCCGCTGGACCGGCCCGGCCGTCGCCGAAGGGCTGCGCATCGACGGCGTCCATGTGTGGAACTTCACCGAGGTCGACGGCGGCGTCCTGGTCCGCACCGAGGAGACCCACACCGGCCCCAGGTCGACGCGAACGTGCCCGCCGCGACCGCGATCCTGTCGCCAGGGACTCGACGGCTGGCTGCACGACCTCAAGACCACAGCGGAAGCCCGCACCCAGCACCAGCCCAACTGACCCCGGCCCACGAGGCATGGAACCCGGCACCCCGGGCAGACGCCGCCCGGGGCGAACCCGCGCCCCGACGTCGAGAGGAGCGGCTGCCATGGGCACCGACGACAAGATGCGCAACATGGCCGAGAAGGCCGGCGGCAAGATCAAGGAAGCCGCCGGGAAGGCCACCGGTGACCGCACGGTCGAGGCGAAGGGCAAGGCCGACCAGGCGAAGAGCGACCTCAAGCAGGCCGGCGAGAAGATCAAGGACGTCGGCAAGGACTGACCGGACACCCGGCCGCCCTCCCCCGGGCGGCCACCGGGTGTCCGTGCTCCCGCCCCGCCCGGCCGAGGAGGCGAACCCCATGAGCGACCCACACGAGCCCGTGCCCAAGGACCCCCCGGTCCCCGTCGAGACCCCCGAGTCCCGGATGACCGGCGAGGGCGCGCCGCCACCCGAATCAGAAGAGGCCAAGGGCCGGCAGGACGGCCCGGAGTACGAGCCCACCGACCCGGCCTCCGAACCCTCACCGGACGAGCCGCCCGACTGAACGAAGCCCGGCGGACGCCCGGGATGCGTGGACACCGCCGGACCCTCCATGGGTCCGGCGGTGTCCACGCATCGGGAGCGCGTCCCAGGCGGCGCTTCGGGCCCTTCCGGCGCTCGGGGTGCGCACCCGGAGCCGGGGGCCGTAGAACGGAGGAAGCGAGCCGCCGTCGGCGGTCGGCGACAGGAGGTGGGATCGATGGGCATGCCCCTGGCGGCCGGCCATGTGCTCGTCCGGGTCGCCGCCGACCCGCAGGAGACGGCGGAGGCGGTGCTCGACGCGCTGGAAGCCGCCTTTCCGACGCACACCGGGCGCGGGCGGACCCGGATCGGCAACGTGTGGGAGGACCCGCCGACCCTGACCTCCGAAGGCACCCGGGTGGTGGCCGAACCCCGGCACGACGCCGTCACGCCCACCACGGCGCACGGCCCGTCGCACAGCCGCAGCCCGTCAGCGAGCCTCTCGCAGACCTTCGACGCACACCACGAGGCCGTACCGGGCCGGCCGATCGCCCTGCCCGGCGACCTCGGCGCGCAACTGCTGGGCGGCCCCGACGACGTCGAACGGGTGCTGCGCGCGCTCGTCGGCCTCTGCCCGACGCACGAGGTGCGCCGCGAGGAGCAGGGCCTTCAGCTGGCCGTACGGCTGCGGCTCGGACCTCGTGGGTAGGCAGGTCCGCAAGCCGGGTCCGCCCGGGCCACGGGCCCCGCCACGGACGGTCAGGACGGCGCCGGAGGGCATGACCATCCCACCGGGTCTGGCCCGGTGGCCGTTCGCGCGACCGCGGGTTTGCATGGACTGACCGAGCCCCAGCGATCCGGAGGTAACGCCGTGTACGAGATGTGGGCCGAGCACGATCCGGCGGTGTCCCCGCCCGCGGTGGTGTGGCACGTGGTGGCGAAGGACGACGCGACGTCCTCGCTGTGCGGGCGGTTCCTCGAACCGTCCCAGCGGGTCGTCCCGGCGGGGGACAGTATCGGCTCGGCGGGGCCGGACCGGTACTGCGATCCCTGCCTGGTCACCGTGCGCGACGCCTTGGCGGCCAGCGCGGGGTAACGGCCCGTTACCGCATGCGCTGCGGCGTCCGCTGCGGCCGTCGCTGACAGGCCTCGTCGACGGTTACGGCAGCGGCACGGCCAGCAGGCACGGGTGCATGTTGCCGAGGCCGGGGGCCTGCAGGACGGTGGCCACGCCGCCGGTGATCTCCACCCGGAGTCCGCCGTCCGCGCTCTCCCAGACGACACCCCCGCCGGGCCCCACGGCGTGCGTCTCGCGGACCACGACGACGGCCGGCGGCGCGTGCCCACCGACCGGGCCGGGGAGTGTCACCGCATAGCGGTGAACGAGGCTTGTCATGACTGCCTCCTTCTACCCCCACCCTGCGTGACCGATTCTCCTCCCCGCCCATCGGCTTTGTACACGGATGGCCCGCTTCCCCGGCGGGGCGACCGTGCGGCAGATGACTCCGGATGTGCGTCTGCCCAGGCCTGACACGGTCACACGTGCGGGGCACGGGCACTCGGACGCGGTCCGAAGGTGTACGAGGACCCGGCCCGGAGAGACGCAGAGAGTCAGGACTTCCGTCCGGGAGGCTTCCATGGACAGCACAGCGGTCGGCGTCGGATACCGGGTCGGCGACGCGGTCGGCCGGGTCGGCACGTCGGCCGGCTCGGCCGGATGAACGGCGGGAGGCCGGCCCGGCGTCCCGTGCCGCTCGGCAGCCGCCGTCCGCGGGTGGCACCGCGCCGGGCCGGGGCGGGGTCCGGGCCGGGGGCGGGCCGGGCGAGCCGGCCGTCGTCCGTGGAGCGGGTGCCCACCGGGCTGCGCACGGCGGCGGGCTACACCTGGCGGCTGGGCCTGCTCGGCGTCGGCGCCTACCTGGTGGTCGACGTCCTCACCCGGCTCGAACTGCTCGTCACCGCCCTGTTCGTGGCGCTGGTGATCACCTCGGTGCTGCGCCCGCTGGTCGACCTCCTGGCCCGCGCGATGCCCCGCTCGCTCGGTGTCCTGCTGGCCCTGCTCTGCACCATCGCGGTGGTCGGCGGGGTACTGACCCTGGTCGGTACCAACGTGGCGGCCGACTGGAGCCGGCTGAGCGACGAACTGCGCGGCGGCCTCGGCCGGATCGACCACTGGGCGACCGGCGCCCCCTTCCACCTGCGGCCAGGTACCGTCACCGATCTGCGGTCCAAGATCGGCGAGTTCGTGTCAGCACACCGCGCGGCACTGGTCAGCACAGCGCTCAGCGGCGCCGGCCGGGTCGTCGAACTGGTCACCGGACTGGCGCTCTCGGTGTTCTGCTCGGTGTTCTTCCTGCACTCCGGCGACCGGATGTGGCTCTGGGCGGAGTGGCAGCTCCCGGCCCGCAGCCGGACGGTCTGGGACCGGGCCGGGCGCGCCGCCTGGCGCACCTTCGCGGGCTACACCCGCGGGGTGCTGATCGTCGCGGCGACCAACGCCGTGCTGGTCGGGATCGCGCTGGCCGTCCTCCGGGTGCCGCTGGTCCTGCCGCTGATGGTGCTGGAGTTCGTGGCGGCCCTCGTCCCGCTGATCGGCTCCCCGATCGCGCTGGCCATCGCCTCCGTGGTCGCGCTGGCCGCCCGCGGCCCGGTGATCGCCCTTCTCGTACTCGCCCTGATCGTGATCATCGGGCAGATCGAGGGCCACCTGCTGCACCCGCTGGTGCTGGGCTGGTCCGTGCGGATCCACCCGGTGGTCATCGCCCTGTCGGTGGCCGGCGGCGCCGTCCTGGCGGGCATCCTGGGCGCGGTGGTCGCGGTGCCGGTGGTGTCGGTCGCCTGGGCCGTGCTCGGCGAGCTCCGTGACCTGCGGGACCACCGACCGCGTCGACGCTCACCGGGGGGTGCCCCTGCGGTGGGCGATCAGCCGCGCGGCCGAAAGGACCAGCGTCGGCGCCCAGACCAGGCTGAAGGCGGCCAGCGCGGCGGGTGAATGCGCGTCGGCGCTCACCAGCAACAGGCCCGCCGACACCGCCAGCAGCACCGACAGCACGGAGACCGGCAGGCGGAGCAGCACGCGGACCACGGCCCGCGTCACGCGGCCCCCCATCCGAGCGGGCCCCTCGCGCATGGTGCGCAGCGCCCGGTCGAGCCGGCCGTCCGCCCGCAGGTCGTCCTCGATCTCCGCCAGGATCCGCTGCTCCCGGCGCGAAAGCCCCGGCCCGTCCATCGCTGTCACCTCCGCTCCCCCGGTGCGCGGCTGCCCACACGGGCCCGGGCCCAACCGCAGGGCAGGGCGGTACGAGGGAGGACGGTAGGAGGGAGGGCGGTAGGAGGGAGGGCGGTAGGAGGGAGGACCCCGCCGTACGGGAGGCGGGATGGTCCGGGCGGGGGCGGCCTGGCAGGATGCCGATGATCGACTTCAGCGACATTCCGTACGACCGAAGGGCCCACCGTGACCACCCCCAGCAGCAGCGTCGTCGAGCGGGCGGACGACCGGAACCGGTACGAGATCCTGGTGGACGGCAAGCTCGCCGGCTTCACCGAGTATCGGGACCACGCGGAGCAGCGCGTCTTCTTCCACACCGAGATCGACGACGCCTTCGCCGGCCAGGGCCTCGCCTCGCGCCTCGTCCAGGAGGCGCTGACCGACGTTCGCGCGACCGGGAAGCGGATCGTGCCGATCTGCCCGTACGTGGCCAAGTTCCTCCTGAAGCACGAGGAGTTCGAGGACGTCACCGACCCCGTGACCCCCGAGGTCAAGGCCTGGCTGCGCACCCAGCTGTACTGACCGGACGCGGCCCGAAGAGCGTTGAAGCGCGCGCCGGCCGCGCCCCGAAGCGCCCCGCCGAGCGAGTGCTCGACGGGGCGCGGCCGGGTGCCAGGGCCGGTGCGTCACATGTTGATCATGTGCCCGGCGAGGCCGTGGATGGCCTCCTTGACCGCCTCGCCCAGGGTCGGGTGGGCGTGCACGTTGCGGGCGACCTCGTGGACGGTCAGGTCCCACTGCTGGGCCAGCGTCAGCTCGGGCAGCAGCTCGGTGACCTCCGGGCCGATCAGGTGGGCGCCGAGCAGCTCGCCGTGCTCGTTGTCGCTGATCACCTTGACGAAGCCGATCGGGTGGCCGAGCCCGTGCGCCTTGCCGTTGGCGGTGAACGGGAACTTGGCGACCTTGACGTCGTAGCCCAGGTCGCGGGCCTGCGCCTCGGTGTAGCCGAAGGACGCGATCTGCGGCTGGCAGTAGGTGGCGCGCGGGATCATGGCGAAGTCGACCTCCATGGTCTCCGCCCCGGCGATGGTCTCGGCGGCGATCACGGCCATCGCCTCGGCGGCGTGCGCGAGCATCAGCTTGGCGGTCACGTCGCCGATCGCGAAGATGTGCTCGGCGCTGGTGCGGCCGCGGCCGTCCACCGCGATGGCGTTGCGGTCGGTCAGCTTGACCCCGGCGTTCTCCAGGCCGTAGCCGTTGACGCGCGGTGCGAAGCCGATCGCCTGGAGCACCTTGTCGGCCTCCAGCACCTTCTGCTCGCCGTCCTTGGTGACGGTGACGCGCACCTTGGCGTTCGGGTCGCTGTCATCGATCGACTCCACCCGGGTGGACGTCAGCACCTCGATGCCCAACTTGCGGTACTGCTTCGCGAGTTCGGTGGAGACCTCGACATCCTCCAGCGGCACCATCCGGTCCAGGAACTCGACGATGGTGACCTTCACGCCGTAGTTGTGCAGCACGTACGCGAACTCGACGCCGATCGCGCCGGCGCCCGCGATGATGATGCTCTCCGGCAGCTCCTCGGTGAGGATCTGCTCCTCGTAGGTGACCACGCGGTCGCTCAGGCTGGTGCCGGGCAGCAGACGGGTGGTGGCGCCGGCGGCGATGATGCAGTGGTCGAACGTGACGACCTCGAAACCACCGCCGCTGAGCGCGACCTGCAGGGTGTGGTCGTCGACGAAGGTGCCCCAGCCGTCGTACTCGGTGATGCCGTTCTTCTTCATCAGGTAGTGGACGCCCTTGACCCGGCCGTCGGCCACCGCACGGCTGCGGCGGAACGCCTCGCCGAAGTCGAACGTCACCTTGCCCTCGACCTTGATGCCGAAGGTCTTGGCCTCCTTGGTGAAGATGTGGGCCAGCTCGGCGTTGCGCAGCAGGGCCTTGGAGGGGATGCAGCCGACGTTCAGGCAGACGCCGCCCCAGTACTTGGCCTCGATGACGGCGGTCTTCAGGCCCAGCTGCGTTGCACGGACGGCGGCGGTGTAGCCGCCGGGGCCCGCGCCGAGGACGACGACGTCGTAGTGCGTGCTCATCTTGCTGACTCCTCCGAGGGTGTCACGGTCTCGTGATCTCGGTCCCATGGTGGCAGGACCGTGCCCGGCGCACCCACCGGGTCTCGGCGGATGTGCTCCGCGCGGCACCGTACAGGCACCGAGGCGGATCGACGTCAGTGGCCCCTGCTACGGCGACCGCCACGGCGACCGCGCTGGCGGCTACCAGGGGCGATGGCGGAGGGGAGGAAGCGCATGGCGATGTCGCGTACGGCGGGTGGGGCGGCGGGTACGGCAGTCACGGTGGGCCTGGCGGGCCTGGTGCCCCGGGTGGGCCCGCCGCCCGAGGACGGCAGCGGGCCCACCCGGGCGTCAGGCCGTCACCCCGTGGGCGTGGCCGCCGACCCCGACGCCGATACCGGAGCCGCTCGGGGCCGCCGTGGCCGGCGCCTTCTCGGCCGGCGTCTTGTCGGCCGGGCGCTGAGCCGGTACGGGCCGCTGCAGTGAGGACAGGTCCCAGGCGTAGGTGCCGACGGCGTGGGCGATCACGTCGATGTTCACGTCGAAGGCCGCCATGTCGAGGTTGCCCAGGTCGTCGCAGGCCTTGTGGTAGCAGGCGTCGAAGGCGGTGCCCGCCGTGCCGCCGTAACGTGCCGCCTGATCCGGGGACTTGATCACCTCGGCGCCGGTGTCGGTGCCGCCGGCCGGGATGCCCGCGTCGATGAACGGTCCGTAGTCGGAGCGGCCGTTGAAGGCGGACGGGTCGTGCGGCAGGCGGCGGCCGTCCAGGTAGCCGGTGATGTCCTGTTCGATCTGCGCCGATCCCTCCGGGCCCGCGCCGCCGCCGGTGCTGCCGGAGCCGTTGTAGACGAACTGCGCGTAGTTGGGGGATGCGATCATGTCGAAGTTGAGGTAAAGCCGGACCTTCTTCCGGTCCGTCTCGGACAGTGAGTCGACGTACGCCTCGGAGCCCTTGAGGCCGAACTCCTCGGCGGACCACCAGGCGAACCTGACCTTGTTCTTCACCGGATGGACGCTGAGGTTCCGTGCGACTTCGAGGATGCCGGCGCTGCCGGAGCCGTTGTCGTTGATGCCCGGCCCGGCCGGGACGGAGTCGAGGTGCGCACCGACCATCACGGTGTTCGCCGGGTCGCCGCCGCGGGTCTCGGCGATGACGTTCCAGGTCTTGCGCGGCTCCATCACGGTACGGATGTCGAGGGTCACCCTGACGGGCCCGGCGGCGGCTTCGGCGGCCAGGGCCTCACCGGCAGCCGCGGTGATCCCGCCGGTCGGCACCTTGCCGGCCGTCGGATCCCCCAGGGTGCCGTTGAGGTCGCCGTCGGTGTTGTTGTAGATGATCGCCCCGGCCGCGCCCGCGGCCCCGGCGGCGGCCTGCTTCTGGGCGAAACTGCACCCGCCGCGCCGGATCAGCGCGATCCGGCCGGTGAACGCGCCCGCCGGGAAGTCGGTGGGCGCGCAGCCGGTGGCGGCGCTGACCGGAGCGACCGCCAACTCGGCCGTCAGGCCCCCGTCCGGGCCGCTCACCGAGTACGTCATGGCGATCACCGGCACCGACTCGGCCTTCGGGGACACCACGTCGAGGCGCTGCGCACGGGCGCCGAAGAAGACGTACTCGAACTCCTGCTTCGACACCTTGAGGCCGGCCCGCCGCGCCTGCTCGTAGACGTACTGCGCGGACTGGTCGTGCCCCTTCGAACCGGCCACCCGGGTACCGCCGTTGCGGTCGGCGATCCGCTGCAGCGCGGCCAGCGTGTCGTGCGCGTCGCCGGCGTCGGCGGCCGCGACCAGCCAGGCGGCCAGCCTGGCACCCTTGCGCGCCGGATCCGGGTCCGCGGCGGCGCTCCCGGCACCGGCCAGCAGCAGCGGGGCGGCCAGGGCAGCCACGGTCAGTGCGGCGCCCGCGCGGCGCCGGGTGGCGGCGGTGCGCGGGCGCGCTGTCGGGGTCGAGCGGTCGTCCGAGGGGGAGCGGTCAAGCGGGGACGAACGGTCGGGCGGGGAGGTCGATCGACGGGTGCGCAGCTTCAAGGCGACTCCTTCCGACGGGCCGTGAACTCCCGATTTGACAGGAGCGGAATCGCGTTGCCAAGCCCGCCGCGCGCCCTGCGGGATGCGCGCCGGGGGATGCGCGGTGATATTGGAGGAGTGGGGCCGTCTCATCCAGGAGTGTGACCACATGTCCATGATGGATAAGCTCAAGAACCTGCTGAAGGGCCATGAGGAGCAGGCCGACAAGGCCGTCGACAAGGCGGGCGACACCGTCGACGAACGCACCCAGAGCAAGTACAGCGGCCAGGTGGACACTGCCCAGGAGCAGCTGAAGAACCAGTTCCGCGACCAGCAGCCGCCGCAGTAGGCCGGTCCTTCCGGCGGCGGGCTACGGCCCGCTCCGCGTCCACCGCCCCGGTCCGGCCGTTCGGCCGGGCCGGGGTTCAGCCGTCGAGCTGCTCGGGGTGTGCGCTCCCCGCGTCATCGCTCCCGTCGACGCCGTCGTTTTCGGCGACCGTGCTGTCGAAGGCGCCGCAGTGCTCGCACGGTTGCGGCCCCGGCCGCTCGCGCAGCCGTCCGCACTCCGGGCACACCCGGTCCAGCCAGCAGACCGACTCGCCGCCTTCGTCCATGCTCCCGATTCTGCCCGGGCATCCTCGTCGGGGCGAGAAGTAGACACTGTCTACGGAACGCTGGTAGACAGTGTCCATGACCGACCACGACAGAGACCTCCGGGCCCGACTCGTGGCCGCCGGCGTCGAGCTGGTGGCCACGGGCGGTGTCCAGGCGCTCGGGCTGCGCGAAATCGCCCGCCACGCCGGGGTCTCGCACGGAGCGCCCCGCCGCTACTTCCCCACCCACCGCGAGCTGCTCGGCGCCATCGCGCAGCAGGGCTTCGGGCGCCTCACCGACACGCTGGCCGGCGCCGACGCCCTCGCCGCCACCACGGGAGCCGACGCCCGCACCCGCCTCGACGCGCTCGCCCGCGCCTACCTCGGCTTCGCGACCGCCAACCCCGGCATGTTCGAGCTGATGTTCCGTCACGACCTGCTGGAAGGCAGCGGTGTCGAGCTGCGCCGGACCACACTGCCGCTCTTCCTGACCCTCGTCGGACTGGTCGCCGAGGTGCACCCGCAGTCGGACGATCCGGCCACCGCGACCGCCGCCCTCTGGTCCAACCTGCACGGCCTCGCCCAGCTGCGCGCCCGGGGCAGCCTGCGGCTCGTCACCGGCAGTCAGGACGTCGAGCCGCTACTGCGCGCCGCCCTGGACGCCCACCTCGGCCCGGCCGCACGGTGACGTCGGGGCGCCAAACCGGCCGGCCGCCCTCGACGGCGCTGCGCTGACCGTCGCCCGGCCGTCCTCCACCGTGCTGGCCGTGGCTTGTCCTCGAGCGCGACCTGCATCATCGCGACCGCGAGCGGTGCCGCCCGCGGGGCGCTCGCCACCTGGGGCGCGCTGCTCACCGCCCGGCTCGGGCCGGGGGCAGGCACGGCTGCGATCGCGACCTGCTTCCTCCTGCTCGGCGGCGGCTACGGCGCGGTGACGGCCACGGTCACCGCGGCGGCGCGGGAGTCCGTCACACGCCCGTGACGCCGTCGGTGCACTCGCGGAGCAGGTCGGCGTGGCCGTTGTGCCGGGCGTACTCCTCGATCAGGTGCACCAGGATCCAGCGCAGCGAGACCGTCTCCGAGCCGACCACCGCCGCGGCCTGCTCGGAGAGCGGACCGGCCGCGTCCAGGGACGCCCCGGCGGTCAGCTCCCGCCCCAGCTCGACCTCCGCCTGCCAGCGGGCCAGCGCCTCGACCAGCCCGTGCGCCGGGTCCAGCCGGTAGCCGTCCGCGTTGTCCGCGCCGTACACCGGCGGGACGTCCCGGCCGGCGAACACCCGCTGGTACCAGGTGCGTTCGACCTCGGCCAGGTGCTGCACCAGGCCGAGCAGAGTCATCGTCGACGGAGGCACGGCGGCCCGTCGTACCTGCCGATCGTCCAGACCGGTGACCTTGCCGGCGAGGGTGGCCCGCTGGAACTCCAACCAGCTTTCCAGCGTGGCGCGTTCGTCGGCATGCGGAGGCGGGATGGACCGCCCGTCCGGAGTGAGTGCCATGCCCGCCACTCTGGCACAGCCGACGGGATTCGCCGCGCGCAGGCCTCCGCCTCGTCCTCGGCGGCGAGTTGGGGCACCGACCGGGCCGCCGCCCCCGTTCACTCGACCCGCCGAAGCGCCCGGGCCCCGCCGACCGCGACGGGTGCCGACGCCGATGCTTTCTGACGCCGCACGAGGACCGACAGCAGGACGAGCTGCACCACCGCCCCCGCCGCCGGTCCGAGCCAGACGCCCGGCACCCCCAGCGGCCCGGACAGGACCGCCGACGTGGCGAGTTGGGCGCCGAGGCCGAACAGGACGGAAACCACCAGCGGGCGGGCCGCGCCCGCAGCCTGGTGGACCCCGCCGATGGCCACCACCAGGGCATACGGGAGCAGGTAGAGCGCCGCCATCCGCAGGAAGCCCACGGACTGCGCGGCCACCGCCCGGTCGTCGGTGAAGAGCGCGGTCAGCGGGACGGCGAGCGCCACGGACAGCAACGCGGCCACCGAGCCGAGACCGGTGGCGAGGCGTCCGGTGGCGCGGTGCAGGGTGCGCAACGCGGCGGTCTCCCCCGCGCCCGTGAGACGGGCCGCCTCGATCGCGGCGGCCTGGCGCAGCGCGTAGAAGGACATGGTGACGACGAGCAGGACGCGGTAACCGACCCCGTACCCGGCCACCGCCGCGACGCCGAAGCCCGCGACGAGCCCGAGTTGGGCCGTACCGACGGCCATCCGGGCGGTGAAGTCCAGGCCGAACGGCGCTCCGGCGCGCACGATCCGCATCGCGGCGCTGCCCGCGCCCCCGGGGCCGCCGCCCGTCGGCTGGTGCGGCCGCCCGTGCCCTCGCGTCCGCAGCCGTCGCCGTAGACGTAGCGTGACGGCGAAGGCGATCGCCCGCGAGGCCGCCAGGGCCAGTGCGGCGCCCGGGACACCGAGGGCGGGCAGCGGCCCGGGGCCGAGGACGAGCAGGGGGTCGAGGAGGAGCAGCAGCGCGCTGGACAATAGGGCGATTCGCATCGGGGTACGGGTGTCGCCCGCGCCCTTGAACAGTTCGTCGGCGATGCGCTGACCGAAGAACAGTGCGAAGGCCGGGAAGGCGACGGTGAAGTACTCGGCGGCTCGGGCGGCGGCTTCGCCGTCCAGGAAGGCACCCGCCAGCCGGTCACGCAGCAGGAAGCCGGGCACCGTGAGCGCGAGGCTTCCCACGGCGCAGAGCCGCCAGGCCGCGCGGGTGGTGCGGGCGGCCTCGGCGGGGTCGCCCGCACCGAGGGCGCGGGAGAGCCGGACGCTGGTGCCGGAGCCGACCACCAGGACGAGCCCGAGCAGCAGGTTCTCGACGGTGCCTGCCAACATGACGGCGGCGACCGCCGCCCCGCCGAGGCCGGCCACCCAGAGCGTGCCGACCACCGAGGCGATCACCCCCGACAGCAGTTCCGCGTAAACGGGTACGGCCAGTGCCGTGAGCCGGTGCAGTTGCCCGCGCATGGTTCCCCCCCTGTTTCGGTCGCCCGCCGCCGTCGGCGGGGCCACCGGTCGATCCCGGAGGACAGCCTCGAAGGACAATCTCCGAGGCAGCCTCGAATAGAGATACATCGCTTCGAGGCACATCGACAAGAGGTAATATGGCCGCTCCACCGGGCGCACTCCGACCGAAGGGCTCCGACCGTGCTGACCCTCGCGATCCTCGGCTTCCTCTATGACCAGCCGCTGCACGGCTACGAGCTGAAGTCCCGGATCACCGGCCTGACCGGCCACGTCCGCCCGGTCAGCGACGGCGCGCTCTACCCGGCCATCGCCCGGCTGGAGAAGGCCGGCCTGCTGTCCCGCCACACCGAGCCGGGTACCGGTGCCGCACCGCGCCAGACCCTGGAACTCACCGGCGAGGGACGGGCCGAACTGCTCCGACGACTGGCCGATCCGGAACAGGCCGAGATCACCGACCAGATCCGCTTCTTCACGCTCGCCGCGTTCCTCCACCACCTCGCCGACCCGCCCCGGCAGGCCGCCGTCCTCCGACGCCGCCTCGCCTTCCTGGCCGCGCCCAGCAGCTTCTTCTTCGACGGCGCCGGCCGTCCGGTCACCGCCGAGCGTGAGCCGAACCCCTTCCGGCGCGGGATGCTGCTCGTCGCCCGGGCCTCCTCGTCGGCCGAGCGGGCCTGGCTTACCGGGACCATCGAGGAACTGGAGCGGCCGGCGCCGGCGGAACAGGGGGAAGAGGCAGACGAGGCGGCACGGCCGGAACGGCTCGGACAGGTCGAATCATTCGAGCGTTCGGGGTGGCCGCACGGGCCGGACGACCCCGCCGAACCGGCCACCACCAGGCACTAGGCCGGTCCGGGGAACCGGTAGCGGAGACACGTATCCGCGCCCCTGCCGAACGGCAGAGGGGGCGGCCGGAATCAGGCCCTTCCGCACCTGGTTCCACCGGGCTCCGGCGTGGCTATGATGATCCGCCTCACGTCCTCGGCGTCCCCTCCGCGGCGTGATCCGCCACCGCGCCCCGCCGTCCCCCTGGAGGCCGCCGTGCCCACTGCCGCGACCGCAGCCGCCCGTCCCGCACCGCTGAGGCGGGACGACATCCCCGGCTGGTTCTTCAGTCTCGACCGGGCCGCCTTCGGACACCTGCTGTCCGCCCAGAGCGCGGCCGGCGTCAGCGGCGACATCCTGGAGCTCGGCAGCTACCTGGGCCGCAGCGCCGTCCTGCTGGGCGACCACCTGCGGCCCGGCGAGCGACTGACGGTCTGCGACCTGTTCGACTCCGAGGCGGGCGACGAGGACAACGCCGCCGAGATGGCCATGTCCTACCGGAAGACGCTCACCCGCAGCGCCTTCGAGGGCAACTACCTCGCCTTCCACCCCGAACTGCCCGAGATCGTGCAGGCGCCCACCTCGGTGCTGGCCGACGGCCGGATCCCGGCGGGCAGTTGCCGCTTCGTCCACGTCGACGCCTCCCACCTGTACGAACACGTCGCCGGGGACATCGCCGTGGCGCGGGCAGCACTCGCCGAGAACGGCCTCGTCGCCCTGGACGACTACCGGTCCGAGCACACTCCGGGCGTGTCTGCCGCCGTCTGGGAGGCGGTCTTCACCGGCGGCCTGCGTCCGGTCCTGCTCACCCCGATGAAGTTCTACGGGACCTGGGGCGACGCCGCGGCCGCCCGGGAGGCCCTGCTGGAGCGGGACTGGCGGGCCGGCGGCTACACCGTGGACGAGGACACCATCGCCGGGGCCCCCGTGCTGCGCCTCAACTACCAGGTCAAGCCCCCGGTCCAGCGCTCGACCCCGCGCCGGCTGGCACTGGAGCTGCTGCCGCCGGTCGCCACCAAGGCGACTCGCCGGATGCTCCGGACGCTGCGCGAGCGGCGTGCCGTGCCGCCGGTGCCGAGCGCCTGACCCGCCCTTGCCGAGGCCCGGGCCCGGTGGGTCCGGGCCTCGGCATCTCGCCTGGCCCGACATGGTCGGCTTCGTCGAACGGCTGCGCGGCGCCTTCCCCCGGCACCACCTGCTGGTCGACATCGACGACGGCTACGTCGATCCCGAGGTGGCCTGCCACGTCGTGCGCCGACTCGAACGCATCGGTGCGTCCGGCGTGATCCTGGAGGACCAGAAGCGGCCGCGCCGCTGCGGCCACGCCGACGGCAAGCTGGTCCTCCCGCTGGAGGAGTACCTGGAGAAGCTGGAGCTCGTCCTCTCCAACCGGACGGACCTGGTGGTGGTCGCCCGCACCGACGCCACCGACGAGCACGACATCCTGCGGGGAGGCGGGAGTGCTGGTGCTGCCGCTGATGCTCTACCACCAGCTCCAGCTGGTCGTCGGCACGGTCCTCGCCGGCCGCTGGTCCCGAGCGCCGGCCATCGCCGGAACCACCGCTCAGCTCGGCGGACAGGCACCCCACGAAAAGGAGCCCGACGAACAGGTACTCGACGAACAGGCGCTCGCCGCACACGCCCCGACCGCACTCACCGGGCCGGGCGCGCCGCGGACGCCCGGATGATCCCCCGGCGCGGCCCAGGTGCTGCGCCGGCGGGGGCAACGCGGCGGCGGTCAGTGCAGGGCGCGCACCGCGTCCAGCACGTCCAGGCCCAGCTCCGGGTCGGCATCGTCGGGCAGGCTGACGGACAGCCTGGTGACCAGGCCCGTGTACCGGCGGTGGATCTCCCGGGCGACGTCCTCCACCGGGCCGGACACGGCGAAGGTGTCGAACACCTCGTCGTCGATCAACGCGGCCATCTCCGCCCACCGCCCGCGCACCGAGTGGGTGTGCAACTCCTCCTGCAGCCCTTCCCAGCCGTGCTGCGCCAGCACCGGACGGTAGGCCGGCGTGGAGGCGTAGAAGGCGAGCCGCTCGCGGGTCGCGGCCCGGTTGGCCGCCAGTTCCTCCTCGGTGCGGCCGGTCGCGGTGAGGACGGTGCCGACGACCTCGAAGGGCCGCGCCGTCCACGCGGCACCCTCCGCCTCGGCCCGTGCCCGTTCTTCGGCCAGGCCGGGCAGCACCTGCTCGGCGAGGTACCCGGTGGAGGTGAACGGGTGGCTCAGGAAGCCGTCGGCCACCGCTCCGGCGGTGCGGGTCATCAGCGGTCCGACGCCCGCGAGCAGGATCCGGGGGATCCCGGACGGGACGGGGTCGGGCGAGAAGACCGGCGTCATGACCGTGTGGGTGTAGAACTCGCCCCGGAAGCGCAGCCGTTCACCGGTCTGCCAGCTGTTCCAGATCGCGCGCACCGCGTGCACGTACTCGCGCATCCGGGCGGCCGGACGGTCCCAGGGCATCCCGAACCGCTTCTCAATGTGCGGCTTGACCTGCGAGCCGAGCCCGATGACGGCCCGTCCGCCGGAGGCCGCGTGCAGCCCCCACGCCTGGTAGGCGAGCGTCATCGGAGTACGGGCGAAGGCCACCGCGATACCGGTGGCCAGTTCGATCGAGGAGGTGCGGTCGGCGGCGCGGGCGAGCTGGAGGAACGGGTCGTACGCGGTCTCGGCGACCACCAGCCGGTCCGTGCCCCGGCGTTCGGCCCGCTCGGCGGCCGCCAGGATCCCTGCGGGGTGCCCGGAAACGATGGCGTCGAGGCGCAGGTCGGCCGGTGCGGCCGGTGCCTCTGGTGCCGCTGGTGCGGTTGCGGCAAGTGCGGCGGCTGGTCGGTCCATGGCGGTGCTCCTGATCGCGTGCTGCGGCGCTACCCGGGTAGCCTCCCATGCCGTCAGCGCGGGCCCGGCCCGCCTGTCGTCTCGAACAGCCGGTCCAGGTACCGGTCGACGGCGGCGAGCGCGGCGGCGGGCTCGACCACGCGCAGTTCCAGCAGCGTGGTGAACCCCGTGAGCGCGAGCAGCAGGTCCGTTTCCACCGCCGGGTCGCGGTCCGGTGCGAGGTGCCCGTCGGCGATCGCCTGGCGGACCACCTGCTCCACCATCGCCCGCCCCTGCAGCAGGCCTTCGCGCGCCCGCGCGTGGACCTCCTCGTCGTGCAGCGCCTCCAGCACGTAGGCGGCGCTCATCCGGCTGGTCGCGCGCGCGTCGGCGTGCAGGGGCAGCAGTTCGACCAGCATCACGCGCAGCACGTCGCGCGGGTGCGGCGGTTCACCGAGCCCTCCCAGGGCCCCGGCGACCCGCAGCGCGGTCTGCTCGCCGGCGAAGTCCATGGCGAAGGAGAGCATCGCCGCGCGCGAGGTGAAGTAGTGCTGGAGCTGCCCGAGTGAGATGCCCGCCTCCTGGGCGACCTCGCGCATTGTCAGGTGCGTGGCGCCGCGCCGCTCCACGACCCGCCACAGCGCCCGGGCGATCGTCTCGCGGCGCTCCTGGTGGTCCACCTGCTTGGGCATGGCCTGTCACTCCTCCGAGGTCTGTCCCAGACGGGCTTCCCGCCGCATCTTTCCCATACGCTTGACATAATACATCTGACCGATAACGCTGAAGGCCTCTCCTAGGACAAGGGAGCGTCCCATGCTCACGCAGCCTGTCGCCCGCGCCCGCGAGGGAACCGTCCGCGGCTTCCTGGACGGGGAACTCGCGGTCTTCCGCGGCATCCCCTACGCCCAGCCCCCGGTCGGACCGCTCCGCTTCGCCGCCCCCGCCCCACCCGAGCCCTGGGACGGCGTCCGCGGGGCCCTCGCCTTCGGCCCCGCAGTCCCGCAGTCCGGTCCGATGCCCGCCGAGTCGACCGGGGGCACCGACTGGCTCACACTCAACGTCTGCACCCCGCACCCGGGCGAGGCGGGGCTACCGGTCCTGGTCTGGATCCACGGCGGCGGCTACATCTCGGGGACGTCGGGCGACCCCCTGTACGACCCGACCGGACTCGCCCGGGCCGGGCTGGTCGTCGTGACCGTCAACTACCGCGTGGGCGCGGAGGGGTTCGCCCTTTTGGAGGGCGCCCCGGCGAACCGGGCCTTCCTCGACCAGGTCGCGGCACTGCAGTGGGTGCGGCGCAACATCACCAGGTTCGGCGGCGACCCCGACCGAGTGACCGTCGCGGGGCAGTCCGCGGGCGCCGGGTCGGTCGCCGCACTGCTGACGATGGGCGCGGCACGCGGGCTGTTCCGGCGCGCCATCGCCCACACCGTCCCGGGCACCCTGTGCACCCCGGCGCTGGCGGCCGAGGTCACCGCCGAGCTGGCGAAGCTGCTCGGCACCGCCGCCACGGCCGCCGCGCTGGCCGAGGTCGACCCCTGGCGCCTGGCCGCGGCGGTCACCGACCTCGGCGCCGCGCTCCCGCAGCACCTCGCACGCTGGGGCCGGCTCGCGCAGAGCGGCATCGCCACCGTCCCGGTGGTCGACGGCGAGGTCCTGCCCGCCACGCCCTGGTCCAGGCTCGAGTCCGGTGGAGCCGACGGCGTCGACCTGCTCATCGGTCACACCCGCGACGAGTTCCAGCTGTTCAGCGTCCTCAGCGGTCGGCACCGCACCTTCACCGACGAGGAGGCCCGCCGCGCGCTGGACCTGTTCGCCCCGTCGCCGTCCGGGCCGGCCGACTACCGCGCCGCCCACCCGGGGGCCACCGCCTCGGACCTGCTCGGAACCGTCAACTCCGACGCCCTGTTCCGGATGTCCACCCTCCGGCTGGCCGAGGCCAACACCGCGGCCGGCGGCACCTCCCACCTGTTCGAGCTGGCCCTGCCCGCCCCCGCCCTCGGCGGCGCGTTCGGCGCCTGCCACGGCCTCGACGTGCCACTGGCGTTCGGCACCCTGGACAGCCCCATGGGCCGGCACTTCCTCGGCGACCAGCCCACGCCGGAAGCCGTCCGGGTCTCGCAGGAGCTCCAGCAGGCCTGGGTCCGGTTCGCCACCACCGGCGACCCCGGCTGGCCCGCCTTCGACCCGGACGAGCAACTCACCCGCGTCCTGGACGCCCGCTCGCAGACCGTCCGCTACCCCGAACAGGCCTCCCGCCGGATCTGGGCGGGGCACCCCCTCACCGCCTTCGACCTCAGCTGACCCGCGGACGCCACGGGGCGCCACCGCACGCCACAGGTGCCACGCCTCCGATGCGCAGCGGCGCACACCGGTACACCGGGCGCTCTGCCCACGACGTCTCGCGGGGACGCTGGGTGACGGCCCGAGGGCCCGCCCGGTTCTCGTGAACCGGACGGGCCCTCCGGAGAGTGCGGCGATCGGGACGACGCGGCAGCCGCGTGACCCGCCGCCGCTACGCCGCCAGCAGCTTCAGCAGCTCGGCGGCCGTGAGGGCCGAGGAGGCCGGGTTCTGGCCCGTCACCAGATTGCGGTCCACCACCGCGTGCGGCGCCCAGGGCTCGCCCTCCTCGAAGTCCGCCCCGAGGCCGACCAGCCGGTCCTGGAGGAGCCAGGGCGCCCGGTCCGCCAGGCCGGCCTGGGTCTCCTCGGCGTTGGTGAAGCCGGTCAGCCGGTACCCGGCGAACGGCGAGCCGCCGTCCTCGGTGCGGGCGGCGAGCAGCGCGGCCGGGCCGTGGCAGACCACGCCGAGCGGACGGCCGGAGGCCAGCGCCTTGGTGAGCAGCCGGCCCGAGTCGGCGTCGACCGCCAGGTCCTCCATCGGGCCGTGGCCACCGGGGTAGAACACGGCGTCGTAGTCGGCCGGGTCGACGTCGGCCAGGACGAGCGGCTGCCGGAACTCGGCGATCGCCTCCAGCGCCTCGGCCGTCGCCGGGTCGGTCAGGCTGGCCCGGTCGGCGACCGGGACGACGCCGCCGGGGGTGGCGACGGTGACCCGGTGGCCGGCGGCCGTGAACGCCTGGTACGGGACGACGGCCTCCTCCGCCCAGAAGCCGGTCGGGTGCTTGGTGCCGTCGTTCAGCGTCCAGACGTCCGTGCCGGTCAGGACGAACAGGATGTCAGCCATGGTGGGTGCCTCCAAGGGTGCGGTCCCCGCCGCGACGGCCCCGCCGCGACGCTCACGCCGTCGAAGCTAGCCCGGTCGAGCCCCGGCGAACCAATGGGCCACGCGATACGTGCCATCGGAATACCGATGCCTTCCACAGGCGGCCGAGCCATCGGGATCCCTTAGGCTCGCGGCATGAGCGATCGGCTGCCGCCGGGCTCCGGCCCGCTGGACCTCAACCACCTCCGGACCTTCCTCGCCGTGCACCGCGCCGGCTCCTTCACGGCGGCCGCGCACCTGATGGGCCTGTCCCAGTCCACGATCACCGCCCAGATCCGCGCCCTGGAGCAGCGGCTCGGCCGGGAGCTGTTCGAGCGCCAGGCGCGCGGGGTCAGCCCGCTGCCGTACGCCGACGACCTCGCCGCCCGCCTGGCGGTCCCGCTGGACCGGCTGGCGGACCTCGCCGACGGGCGCGGCGGCGGCGTGCCGGAGCCGGTCCACCTCGCCGGGCCGGCGGAGTTCCTCGGCACCGTCCTGCTGGCGTCGCTCGCACCGCTGGTCGCCGAGGGCGTGCAACTGCGGGTGACCACCGGGCTGACCGACCCGCTGCTGGAGGAACTGCGGGCCGGCCGGCACGACCTGGTGGTCGCCACCCGCCGCCCCCGCGGCCGGACGTTGCTCGCCGAACCGCTGACCGACGAGGTGTTCGTCCTGGTCGCGGCCCCGGTGTGGGCCGAGCGGCTGGCCGGCCGGGAACTGCCCGACGCCCTCGCGGAGGTCCCGCTGCTCAGCTACGCCGAGGACCTGCCGATCGCCCGGCGGTACTGGCGGCACGTCTTCGACCGGCGGCTGCACGCCCGGGCCGCGGTCACCGTGCCCGACCTGCGGGCGGTGCTCGCGGCGGTCACGGCGGGCGCGGGCTGGAGCGTACTGCCGAGCTACCTGTGCCGGGCCGAACTCGCCTCCGGCGCCCTCCGGTTGCTGCACCAACCGGCCGACCCGCCGATCAACACCGCCTACCTCGTCCGCCGCCCGGCCGCTTCGGCCGACCCGCACGTAGCCCTGGTCCGCGAACACCTTCTCGCCGCGGCCCGCCGGTGGGACCAGTGCGCTGACCACTGAGGCCGGTGACGGCGATCCGGCGGACTCCCGAGCGGCGGATCCCCCGGCGGGCCCGCCGCGTGGACCTCGTCGGGCTAGATCGCGAGGTCGCGTCGCTCCAGCGACCGGAACGCCGCCAGCAGGCCGAGCAGGCCGACGCCGGTGAGCACGGCCAGTGCCGCCCACGGCACACCGCCGTGGCCGAGCACATCGCCCGGGGCGTAGTAGTGGAACGGGCTGAGGTAGCGCAGTGGCCGCGCCGGGGACCAGGCGAGTGCGACGAAGTTGAGCGCGAAGCCGACCGCGCCGAAGACGACGGCCGCGCCGATCACGTGGGCCCGCCGCCGGCTGAGCGCGGACACCGCCAGCACCGGGCCGGTCAGGCAGAACGTGAGGGCGCAGCCGAGCAGGCCGGCGGTGAACACCGCGCTCTCCGGGACGGCGTCGCGCAGCTTCGGGGAGAACGCGACGCCGAGCGCGACGGTGACGGTGGCGGCGGCGTTGAGCGCCACCGAGGCGGCGATGAGGGCCCCGGCCCGTTCGGCGAGCAGGCGGCGCCGGGAGACCGGGCGGGTCATCAGCAGCTCGATCGTGCCGGACTCGACGTCGGACGCGACGGCGGCGGCGCCGAGCGAGCCGATCACGGTGAGCTGGAGGGCGATCCAGAACGGGTGGGTGAGCCCGGCGCCGAGCAGGCCGGGGTAGCTGGCGATCGAGATGTCGCTGTTGGATCCGCTGAAGGCCCTGAAGGCGCCGGGCGGGTTGCGGCGGGCGGCGCCGAACAGCTCGCCGGCCGGGACGGTACCGGCGATCACCACGATCAGGGTCTCGAAGACGACCATGCCGAGCAGCAGCGAGAGCAGCATCCGGCGCCGCCGGTGCAGGGCGAGCCAGACCAGCGGAAGTCGGCGGCTGACGGTGCCCGGGGTCACGGCCCCTCCTCGGTGTCGGGCCGGCGGTTGCCTTCCGGCAGGCCGTCGTCCGGCCGGGGATCGTGCTCCGGCCCAGGGTCGTCGTTCGAGCGGTAGAGGTCGAGGAAGGCCTCGTCCAGTCCGGCCTCCTCCACGGTCAGGTCGGCCACCGGCAGGTCGGCCAGCAGGGTGCGGACGGCCGGGACGACCTCGTCCGGCGGCACCAGCAGTTCGACCCGCTGGCCCTCCCAGCGCGGGGACCACTGGTCGGCGGCACCGAGCGGGCGGGCGCCCCGCCCGTCGGCGAAGTGCAGCCGGACCCGGCGGGCCCGGGCCTGGCGCAGTTCGGCCACCGAGCGGACGGTCACCAGCCGGCCGTGCCGCACGATGGCGACCCGGCGGCAGGTCCGCTGCACCTCCGGCAGCACGTGGCTGGAGAGCAGGACGGTCCGCCCGGCCTCGGCCTCGTCGGCGAGCAGTTCGTAGAAGGTCTCCTGGAGCAGCGGGTCCAGACCCTCGCTCGGCTCGTCCAGCACCACGACGGGGGGCCGGTGCTGGAGCGACTGGACGAGCCCGAGCTTCTGCTTCATGCCGCGCGAGTACTCGCCGACCGGGCGCGCCAGGTCGGCCCGGGAGAGCGCCAGCCGCTCGCACAGTTCGTGCCTGCGCGGCACCGGGGCGCCCTGCAGGGCGGCGAGCAGGTCGAGGGTCTGCTGCCCGGTGAGCTCGGGGTAGAGCCGCAACTCGCCGGGCAGGTAGCCGATCGAGGGGGCGAGCCGGCGGTGGTCGGCGACCGGATCCAGGCCGAGCACCCGAACCTGGCCGCCGCTGGGGCTGAGCAAGCCGACGAGGCAGCGCAGGGTGGTGGTCTTTCCCGCGCCGTTGGGGCCGAGCAGGCCGAACACCTCGCCGGCCGCGACCGACACGTCCAGCTGCTCGATGCCGACCGTGCTGCCGTAGCGCTTGGTGAGCGACCGCAGTTCGATCACCGGGTCGGTACCGGCCGACGGCCTGCTTTCCTTGCCGCTTTCCTTGCCGCGTTCCGTGTGGCTTCCGTTCCCGCTTCCGGGCATGACCGCCTCCTGCTCCTAGCGACGGATGCGTCCGACATCAAAGCGCGCCCGGGCGGGCGAGTCGAGGGACGCGGCCGGAAAGGGCAGGGGCGGGCGGGCATGGGCAGGAATGGGCAGGAATGGGCAGGAGCAGGCAGGCGCGGGAGGGCGCGGCTCACCCCTTGCACACGCCCAGCGGCACCAGGCGGGCGACCTGCCGGGCCAGCCCGGCGGCCTCGGTGACGGCGGCCACCGCGTCGACGTCCTTGTAAGCCTCGGGCGTCTCCTCGGCCAGCGCCCGCCACGAGGTAGGACGCACCGCGATGCCGAGCGCCTCCAGGTCGCTCTTGAGCCGTTCGCCGCGGACGGTGCGCAGCGCCTGGTGCCGGCTCAGGACCCGGCCGGCGCCGTGGCAGGCGGAGTGGAAGGCCTCGTTGCCGGGCAGGCCGACCATGACGTACGAGGCGGTGCCCATGGTGCCCGGCACCAGCACCGGCTGCCCGGCCTCGGCGAGGTCGGCGGGCAGGTCGGGGTCGCCGGGCGGCAGGGCGCGGGTGGCCCCTTTGCGGTGGACGCACAGCTTGCGGGGTACGCCGTCGACCTCGTGGGTCTCCAGCTTGGCGAGGTTGTGCGAGACGTCGTAGACCAGCTCGAGTCCGACGCCGAGTGCGGTGGCGAAGGCGCGGCGGGCCGCCTCGGAGAGCAGTTGGCGGTTGGCCCGGCCGTAGTTGGCGGCGGCGGTCATCGCGCCCAGGTAGGCGCGGCCGCGGGGCGAGTCGACCGGCGTGCAGGCGAGTTGGCGGTCCGGGAGGTCGATCCGGTAGCGGTGCAGTTCGCGGTCCATGGCGCGGACGTGGTCGGTGCAGATCTGGTGGCCGAGGCCGCGCGAACCACAGTGGATCATGACGCAGACCTGGCCGGGCCGCAGGCCGAAGGCGGCCGCGGTCCGGTCGTCGTGCACCCGGTCGACGGCCTGCACCTCCAGGAAGTGGTTGGCCGAGCCGAGGCTGCCGACCTGCCCCAGTCCGCGTTCGACGGCCCGGGTGCTCACCTCGCCAGGGGCCGCGCCGTCCAGTACCCCACTGTCCTCGCAGCGTGCCAGGTCGCGCGGCACCCCGTGGCCGTGCTCGACGGCGTAGCGGGCGCCGCCGAGCAGGAGTTCGTCGAGCTCCTCCGGTCCGGACAGCTGCCACAGGCCGCCGCGGCCGAGGCCGCGCGGGACGGTGTGGTCCAGCAGGTCCATCAGGCGGCGGATCCGCTCGGGGTCGAGCTCGTCTCGGTGGACGCCGGCGGCCAGCAGCCGGACCCCGCAGGAGATGTCGAAGCCGACTCCGCCGGGCGAGACCACCCCGCCCTCCTCGGTGTCGGTGGCGGCGACCCCGCCGATCGGGAAGCCGTAGCCCCAGTGCACGTCGGGCATCGCGTAGGAGGCGCGGACGATCCCGGGCAGGGCCGCCACGTTCGCCACCTGTTCCAGTGCCCGGTCCCCGGCGGCCTGCGGCAGCAGCGCGGCGGACGCGAACACCACACCGGGCACCCGCATCGGCGGGCGCGGCTCGATCCGCCAGCGGTCGCGGCCGGCCTCGGTCAGTACGATCTCCACGTCGCTCACCCCGCTTCCACGGTTCCGGCTGCGTCCGCCGCGGACCGGGTCCATCCGCCGCGGACCGGGTTCAGACGTCCACGGTGACCTGGCAGGTCCAGCCGCCCGGTCCGGCGCCCAGGTCCAGGTCGTACAGCGAGACGGCCTTCGGCACGGCGCCGACCAGCGCGGCGGTGGCGGTGTCCGCCATCCGGAACCGAACTGCCACGCTCCGGGCGCCGTCCAGCCCTTCGATCCGGCCGACGGCGAGGGCGACGGGCAGTTCGCCGTCGGCGTCCATCCGGTAGATGACCTCCTCCAGGACGCCCGCGAGCAGGTCCACGTCGCTCACCGCCACCACGGTGCAGTCGCGCTCGCCGACGATCCGCGCGCCGTCCAGGTCGGCGAAGCTGCCGACGACGGCGTGCACCAGTTCGCCGATGCAGCCTTCGGCCGTCGGCGCCCAGGCCTCCACCCGCAGGTCCGCCGTGTGCGGCACGCTCCGGTGACCGCTGCCGGACCGGTCCGCGGGCTCGCGTCCGTCCACGGGCGATGCCTCCCGCACCCGTTGCCGTCTTCCTTCCAGCGTCGTCCCGCGGGCGGCCCGGGGGCAAGTGCGGCCGTCCGCCGTCCTGGGGCGGGGCGCCGGCCGGCGCTGTTGGGGGGCCGTTTCCTGGGCCGTCTCCGGGACGGTAGCCGGGGCTGTGGACGGGCGGTAGACGGGGCTACTGCTGCGGGGCCCCCAGCGACGTGAGGTACGCGGCGGTCAGCTCGGGGGTGGCCAGCCACGCGGCGTGGTCGCTCGGCTCGGCGTAGGTGTTGGCGAGGCGGCGGGCGACCTCCTCGTGCTCGGCGGCGGCCGCGAACACGCCCTGAAGGTGATCCGGCATGGTCAGCATCGCCGTGGTGAACTCGACGGTGTGGCGCGCGTGTTGCTGCCAGAAGCGTTCGGCGGTGCGGCACATCCAGTCGGCCGTGAACGGGGCGTCGCCGTGCTCGACGACCGCCCGCCGGTAGGCCGCCGCCGCGCGGGCGGCGCTGTTGGCACCCTGTCCGGTGATCGGGTCGTTCACCACCACCGCGTCACCGAGGCCCAGGACGTGGACGGCGTCCACGCCAGAGCCCAGTTCGGCCACCGCACGCCGGACGGTCGGGGTGACCGATCCGAACAGCCCGGCCCCGGCATCGGTCGGCTCGGCCTCCGCCCAGAACTCCGCCTCCCACGGCAGGTACTCACCCAACAGCGCACGGATCCGCGCCAGTTGGAGGTCCGGCGCCGGAGCGTCGCCGAACACGTCCAGCGGGCCGCCGGGCAACGCCTCCCACAGCAGGATGGCGCAGGGGCCGGAGAGCGTGAGCGCCGGCTGCAGGTACAACTCACCCAGGCCGGGCAGGGCGTGCATCCGCGCCCGGGGCCCGGCGGCCGGGTCGGGCGCGCCGACGCCGTGCGCGTACAGGCAGGACAGCGCACGCTGCGGCCGGTCGAACGGCGAGCGGGCGGGGTCGCGGGCGAAAATCCCGGCCAACTCGCCGCGCCCGGCCGCGACCACCGTCAGCTCGTGCCGGCGGGCCAGCTCGTACAGCCCCTCCCGGTCCAGCGGGCGGTACTCGACGCGGGCACCGCGCTCGGCCAGCAGCTCCAGCCAGCCGGCCAGCTTGAGCCGCTGGTCCACCGACTGGGCGGGCTCGTCGAGCGTCATGGTGAACTCCAGCGCCCGCACGGCCGGGGGCACCGCCAGCACCGCCTCGACCGAGGAGACCGCGGGCGCCCGCCCCGCCCAGAGGTCCAGCCCGGCTGCCGCCTCGATCCGCAGCGCCGGGCCGAACATCGCCTGGGTGGACAGCACCCGCCCGCCGCGCACCTGCTCCGGGGTGCGCTCGGCGACCAGCGTCACCTCGTACCCGTCCGCCTGCAGCCCGAGCGCGAGCTGCAGGCCGGCCTGGCCCGCTCCGACGACGGCGATCCGGCGCAACACGGCCTCCCGGTGGTTGTTGAGGGTGTGTCAAGGCGCACAGTAGCCCAGGGGGCGGGCGCGGTCACCGGTGCGGACGGAGATGTTGGCGGGTGGGGCGGACTCTGCGGTGCCGCCGGCGGGGCGGCCTCTGCGGTGCGGACAGCGGGCCGGGCCGGGTCGGGTCGGGTCGGGCCAGTCGGCTCAGCCGCGCAGGTGGGCGGTGAGCACCTGGACGACGTCGTCGGTCCGGTCCGCCAGGTAGAAGTGTCCGCCCGGGAAGACCCGCAGGTCGAAGGCGCCGGTGGTGTGCCGCTCCCACTGGCCGACCTGCTCGACCGTGGCGTTCGCGTCGGTCTCCCCCACCAGACCGGTGATCGGCAGCGACACGGTCACGTCCGGATCGCAGCAGTACGTCTCGATGGCGGTGTAGTCGGCGCGCAGGGCCGGCAGCACCAGTTCGCGCAGCGCGGGGATGGTGAGGATCCGCTCGTCGGTGCCGCCGAGCGCGACGACCTTGGCGAGCAGTTCGTCGTCCGGCAGCTTGTACACCTCGCTGTCCCGGGGCAGCGAAGGCGCGCGGCCCGCCGAGACGAACAGCCGCTCGGGCCCCCGCACGCCGTCGCGCTCGAAGCGCCGCGCCGTCTCGAAGGCGACGGCCGCGCCCATGCTGTGGCCGAAGAAGGTCAGCGGCCGGTCCGTCCACTCCCGCAACTCCCGGTACAGCTCCTCGGCGAGCTCCGGCACGGAGCTGATCGTCGGCTCCATGAAGCGGTTCTGCCGGCCCGGGTACTGGACGGCGAGCACATCGGCGTACGGCGCCAGCGCGTTGGCGTACTCCAGGTAGTAGCTGGCCGAGCCGCCGGCGTGCGGGAAGACCACGACCCGGGCGGGCGCGGACTCGGACGGATTGAACCGGCGGAACCACGGGTTGTCGACGGCAGCGCTGCTGGGCATGCGGGGTGTGGCCTCTCTCCGTGACGGACTCTGCTGGCCCCAGTCTGGCAGTGCCGGGGGGCGACCACGGAGTGGTGTGATGATCACTCCTTCCGATCGGGCGGTTCCCCGTCAGGGCGTGGTGGCCGCTCAGGACCTCTACAGGCCGCCGCCGGCTGCTGCCGGCTCCTGCCGGCCGCGAATTCGCGTTCCGGCCAGCCGGGCCCCTGGCACGATGGCCCCATGAACGAGCCTGCCGCCGACTGGGTCACCATCGCCGCGTACGAGAACCTCCCGGGCCGCCCGACCCCGCCGGCCGCTGTCCGCGCTTGACTGCGTGAGCGGGGCATCGACTGGACGCCCTTCCCCGGGGACGCCATGCGCTGGGGCCTGACCTGCGGCATCGGCCCGGACGGGCGTTGGCGCGGCTGGATCGACGTCCAGGTCGCCGCGGACGCCCTGCGCCGGCCGGGGCTCCATCCCGAGCAGCCCTCGGCCACCGTCGACGGACCGTCCCCGCCGCGCTGGTGGCACGCGGAGGCCGAACGCCGCGCGCACGGCTGAGGCCGGCCCACCGGCTGAGGTCAGCCCGCCGCCCGGCCCGCCGCCCCTGAGGCCGCCGACCCGAAGGTCACCGCGTCCGCGCGGGAGCGGGAGACCGCGTCCAGGAGCAGGACGGACGCGGCCTCGGGCGTCGGCATCGGCCCGCCCGACCGCGAGTGCCGGGTGAACGCGGCCAACAGCCGTTCGAGGCCCCGGTGATGGCGGGCGAACACCCGGGCGGAGGCGTGCCGCCCGCGCGCCCGCTGGCCGTCCAGTGCGGTGGCGGCGCCGACGTCCAGCAGCACCAGGTGCAGTTCGCGGCCCCGGCGGCCCGCCTCGCGGGCGAGCCAGCGCCGCATCCAGGCGCGGCTCCCGCAGTCGTGCACCAGCAGCGGCCCGCCGCGCCGCACCGAGGAGCGCAGCAGCCGGAAGTGCTCCAGTCGCGCCCACGGCCGGTACACGGCGTACGGCAGGCGCGCAGGCATCACCGCCTCGCAGGCCTCGTGCACCGTCCGGGGGTCCACCGTCCGCACCGCGCTCCCGCCCCAGCGCCGCAGCAGCGTGCTCTTGCCCGCCCCTGGCAGTCCGGACACGACCACCACCGCGTCACCGGGGTACGCCACGACGAACCCCGCCCCGGCGACTCCCCGCAGGTCCACCACGCCGCTCGGCACCACCACCGCATCCACCCCGCCGCCCACCAGCCCCCCGTCCATGTCCGACCGGGAACCCTAACAAGGCGGCCCGGCCGGTCCCGCCCCGACCGCGCCCTGACCGGCTGCTCGCCCTCGCCGGCCGCCCGTACTCGGACACCGAGGCGCGGGTCCTGGACGAGGACGGCACGGAGTGGCCGCCGGGCCGGGCCGGCGAGCTCTGCGTCCGATCGCCGACGGGAAGGGCCTGCTACTGGCGCGACCCGGAGCTGACCGAGCGGGCACTTCGGGACGGGCGACCTGCGCAGACTGGATGCGGCGGGCTATCTCACGGTGGCCCGGCGGCGGGATCCGATGGCCATCGCAGAAGGGCACAATGTGTTCCCCCGCGAGGTCGAGGAGCAGCTGCGCACCCACCCGGACGTCCGCGAGGCGATGCTGATCGCGACCGCCGTCCCGGACCGGCTGGAACGCGTGCACGCCGCTGCGCCCCTGACGCCGTCCCGCCGCTGCCGGCGATCCCGCCGAACGGTTGGGGGCGCGCGAGGCGGCATTACGCGCCCCACCAGTGCTTCGAGCGCCCTTGCGGGCGACCTCTCGCGCGGCCCCCGGCGGGAAGAACCGTCCGTGGGCACTCGACCGTGCGGGCCGACCTGCCGATACATCCCCCGGCGACGTTCCCTGCACCGTCCCCAGGAGGCACTACCTTGACCTGGCTACGCGTCCTGACCGCACTGGGCATCCTCGCCGTGGCGGCCAGTGCCCTGCTCGTCTTCGCCCTCTGCACCGCCACCGCCCGCGGCGAGCGCGCCGCGGAGGAGGCGCCGCCACCCGGCCTCCGTACGGACGCCGAGGGCAGCGGCCTCTTCCAGCGGATGGGCGGCGACAGCTGACGCCGCGCCGCCCGCAGTCGGTCAGTGCCCGGCGATGTCGTCCGGCCGGACCTCGATGTGGTCGGCCGCGAGGTCGACCGCCACCCGGTGCTCCATGCCGAGCGCCTCCAGGAACTTGACCGGCAGCTGCACCCGCCCGGTGCGGTCCAGCATCACGTACTCGCGCTCGTTGACCGACTCCTCGCCGTGCTCGTCCGTCACGGTGCGGCGCAGCACCTCGCTACTGGTCCGCCCGTCCCGGATGGCGACCGTGCGGCGCACCTCGCCCGCGACCATCGGGTCGTGGGTGACGATGACGACGGTGGTGCCGAGTTCGCGGCTGACGGTGCGGAAGGACTCGAAGATCACCCCGGCGGTCTCGGAGTCCAACTCGCCGGTGGGCTCGTCGGCGAGCAGCACCGGCGGGTTGTTGGCCATCGCCACCGCGATCGCCACCCGCTGCTGCTGACCGCCGGAGAGCTCGTCGGGTCGCCGGTGGGCTAGCTCGCCGATCTCCAGCGCCTCCATCAACTCGGCCACCCGGGCAGCTTGCCGCTTCGCCCCGCCGGCGCCCGACCGGCGGCCGCCGCGCAGTTGCATGGGCAGCGCGATGTTCTCGCCGGCGGTGAGGAAGGGCAGCAGGTTGCGGGCGGTCTGCTGCCAGATGAAGCCGACCACCTCGCGCCGGTAGCGCAGCCGCTCCTTGACGGACATCTCCAGCAGGTCGCAGCCGGCCACGGTGGCGGCGCCGGCCGTCGGCACGTCCAAGCCGGCGAGGATGGTGAGCAGGGTGGACTTGCCGCTGCCGGAGGCACCGACCAGGGCCACCAAGTCGCCCTGCTGGATGGTCAGTTCCAGCCCCTGCAGCGCCTGGACCTCGACGCCCTCGGTACTGAAGATCCGGACCAGCCGGTCGCAGACGATGGCCGCGCCCTCGCCGTACGCCTTGGGCGAGGCGGCGGCGAGCGCCCGCTGCCGGAGCTCCTGCAGGCTGGGGGCCTCGGCGACCGTCTGCCCCTGGGGGGTGCTGTTCACCGCTCGTCTCCTGTCTCGACTGTGTGCATCATCGCGCCGCTCACCACTGTTCCGCCGCTGTTCCGCCGCTGTCCGCTGCCGGTGCGGGCCTCACCGCGGTCAGGGCCGGTACGTCCGGTTCCCGCGTCATTGCCGCTCCCCCGCGCGCAGTTCGGTGGCGATCTGGCGCCGGCCGGCGATCAGTGTCTCCAGCACCACCCCGAGGCCGACCAGCAGGGCCAGGCCCGCCGTGGGCAGCAGCACCGGCATCAGTGCCGGGGTCAGGACGTCGCCGACCTTGGCGCCGACCAGTGTCGAGATGTCGAAGGCCGAACCGAGCAGTCCGACGGCCGCCGTGGCGGCCAGGCCGCCGCCGACGGCTGCCGCGAGGGTCTGCGGCATGGCTTCGGCGATGATCAGTGCCAGCCCCTGGCGGGGGCGCAGACCCATGGTCCGCAGCCTGGCGAGCACGGCCGTACGGTCGGGCGCGGCCCGGAACAGCGTCAGCAGGACGGCCAGCAGGGCGAATCCGGCCCCGCCCGCGGCCGCGTACCAGAACAGTCGTCCGGCGGCGTGCTGCAGCGGGTCGGCGGCGAGGGCGGCGATGGTCTCCTGGCTGCTGTGCACCGTGTAGCCGGGCGGCAGCCCGTAGGTGGTCCGGCCCGCGGCCGTGGCCTCCTCCGAGATCAGCTTGGCCATGCCGGTCGGCTGGGTCAGGCCCTGCTCGCGCAGGACCGTCCTGACCCGCCCGGGGTCGACGTCGCCGACGGCGAACCAGCTGTTCACCTGCACGGGCTCCGGCAGGCGTTCCGCCGCGGGGCCGGCGGCCACCACGACGAACGGCAGGCCCGGGTCCGGCAGTGCGGGGGTGGCGTCGACGATCCCGGCGACGGTGGTGCGCAGCTCGTTCCCGTTGGGTGTGCGCACCTTGGGCGCGCCGGTGCTCAGACGCTTGGCCAGGTCCCGGCTGAACAGCGCGGGCACCGGGGTGTCCGCTCCGCCGGGGGTGGCGGCGAGCTTCGCCGGGTCGAACTCGCCGACGCCGAGCGTACGGGCGATCTCGGCGTACGCCGTCGGCTCGGCCACCACCAGGACGGCCTTGGTGTAGTCCTGGTCGCCGCCGATGAACAGGGCCTTCGGCTCCACCCAGGCCTTGGTCGCGGCCCGGACGCCCGGCAGCTCGCCGGCGGCCTTGGTGAACGCTTCCGGCAGCGTGCCGTACTGCGGGACCACGACGGAGACGTCGCCACCGGTCGTGATCCGCCCGGCACGGAACCGGCTGTGGTCCACCGTGTCGAGCACGGTGGCGCCGAAGCCGGTCGTGGTGACGGCGATCAGCAGGGCCAGCAGCGGCAGCGCGGACGGCCGGCGGCGGCCCGAGGAGTCCCGGGCGGCCCGGGCCAGGCCCAGGAAGCCGATCAGACCGCGGCCGCGGCCGGCGAGCGACGCCAGCCAGCCGACCAGCAGCGGCTCGATCCGGGCCAGCAGCAGTCCGCCGGCCACGGCCAGCAGCAACGGCGCGGCAACCAGCAGCGGATCCACTCCGCCGCCGTGGCCGACGCCGCGCCGGCGGACCTCGGCCACCGCCGCGACGGTGACGGCCAGGACGACGAGCTCGCCGACCAGCCGGCGGCGGCCACCGGCTGCCGGCCGGCGCGACCACAACAGGGCGGCCCGGGCCGGGAAGGCCAGCAGGGCGAGCAGCGCGGCCGCGAGGCCGGCCGTCACCGCGGCACCCCACCGCGGGGTGGGCAGCAGCACCAGGGCGAGCAGCGTCCCGAGCACCGCGGCCGGCAGGACGGTCACCAGGCCCTCCCCCAGCAGGCGCCGCAGCACCCCGGCGCGCGAACCGCCGCGGGCCTGGAGCAGCCTGATCTCGGCGGTGCGCCGGTCGGTGTTCAGCGCGGCGGCCAGGCAGAGCACCACCGTGGCGACGCCCGCGACACCGGCCGGACCGATCGCGCTCAGCGGCACGGCGGCCCGGTAGCGGGCGTCCGCCCGGGACAGGATGTCCGACAGCAGCGAGGTCGTGTGCAGGTCCGCGCGGTTGGTCGCGGCCGCCAGGGCCGGGGCGTCGGGTCCGGTCATGAAGGAGTTGAGGGCGCTGCGGGTCCGGTCGAGCTGATCGGCGCGGAGCGTCGAGGTGTCGACGGGCAGGCGCCAGAAGTTCTCGACGCTCCAGCCCCAGCCGGACAGCGTGCGCAGGCTTGCGCCGTCGATGAAGCCGGTGGTCTTCCAGAAGGCGCTGCCGTGCGTCCCCAGGTCGAGGCAGGCGCGGGCCGGGCAGCCGAGGTCGGCCCAGAACGGGTCGAGCGGGTCGTTGACCCGGTAGAAGCCCGCCACCACGCTGTTCAGTGGCTTGCCCGTCCCGTCGACGCCGTTGTCGACGACGTCGCCGAGCTTGATGCCGATGGTCCCGGCGGCCTGCCGGCTCACCACGACCGGCACCGGAGCGCCTGGGGCGGCGGGGCCCGGCCAGGTCCCCTCGACGAGGGTCACCCGGTCGGCGAGGCCGGCCAGGTAGGTCAGGCCGAGGCCCGGAGCGGCGTCGTCGGAGAGCCGGGCGTACCCCTTGTTGAGCATGCTCCCGAAGCCGATGGTGCGGGCGCCGTGGGCCTGGTCGGGCTGGGTCAGCGGCAGCTTCCGGCCGATGCTCTCGGCGAGCGTGCGCTGCACCGTGTCGAGGTTGGCCACGGTGTCGCTCTCCCGCGTCCTGGAGACGGTCTGCATGCTGGTCGCGACGAGGCCACGCTGGCTCACGAAGTCCCGCAGCGCCGCGTCCGCGCTCCGGTCGGCGAGGCGCGGGAAGGACGCCGCCAGGAAGACCGTGACGAACGCGAGGGCCGCCATGAGCAGGGCCGCGAGCGGGCTCGCGCGCAGCCGGGTGCGGACCCACGGCGCGGGACGGGGGCCGGGACGCTGATCGGTCCGGGGGTCGGTACGGGCGTCGGTACGGGGGTCGTTACCGGGGTGGTTACGGGGGTCGGGCAGGGCGGTGCCCCCCTTGCTGGTCACATCTCCTCCACGAGGCGCAGCCGAGTGGCCACGTTTCGACCGCGGCGTCCGATGAGGAACGCCGACAGCAGCGGGACAACGGCGATCGCCGCCGTGAACAGGAGTGCCTGACCCACCGGCAGCTGGATCAGCGGCTCCGGCAGCGGGCGCCGGGCGGCCGGGGTCAGCACCATGAACGGCACGATCAGGTGGACGAGCAGGGCACCGAGGACCAGCCCGACGGCTCCGCCGAGCGCGATCAGCAGGCCGTACTCGGCGGTGGTGGCACGCGTGACCACGCGGCGGGGCGCGCCCAGGGCGAGCAGCAGGGCGGAGTCCTGGGAGCGTTGCCGGGCCGAGCCGGCCACGGCGGCCCCGAAGCCGATCGCCGCGAGGACGGCGGTGGCGACCGCGATCGCCATCAGGGCGCTCTGCGGGGCGGCGCCGACCGGGTCGCCGAGGGAACCCTCGGAGACCTCGTCGTAGAGCTGGACGTCCTGGGCGCCGGGTGCGGCCCGCAGGGCGGCGGCGGCCTCCGCCGGTACGCGGTCCCCGGGGCCCGTGGCGGGCAGCCACCATTCGACCTGGCCGGACGGCGACCGGCCCTGCGCGGCCAGCAGCCGTGCGGTGGTGGGCAGGTCGATGACGAGCGCGCTGCGGCCGGCCACCGGCAGGGCCTCGACCGCGCCGGTGATCTTGACCAGGACGGTGGTCCCGGCGAACGGCACCTGGATGGAGCTGCCGACCGAGGCGCCGACGGCTCTGAGGTAGTCGTGGGTGGCGACGCCGGACACGCTGGTGGGCGCGCTCGCGCCGGCCGGGCCGACGACGGCCCGGAGGGCTTCCCCCCGGCCGTCCGCGAAGTCGTACCGGACGCTCAACAGCTTTTCGGCGTCGGCCGGTTCGGTCCCGACGGCGGCCACGGGCGGCCGGCCCTTCGACGATCCGGGCAGCGAGGTGCCCGTCCAGGACAGGCCGGTCGGCGGCGGGACGACGGTGGCCGGCCCCTCGGCGGTGTCGGAGACCGCCAGCCGGTGGACGGTGACCTCGCCGCCGGCACGGTCGCTGAAGGACACCGTCGCGCCGACCACGGTCAGCGGTGCGGCGGCGGAGCCCATCGGGGCGTCGACCAGCGCGCTCAGCGGGGCCGAGGCGCGCAGGTCACCGCTGAGCGGGAGGCCGGCGAACGGAACCTTGTGGACGTAGCCGAAGCGGTCCCGCAGCAGGAGCGTCACTTCCGGCGGGAACGCGGCCACCGACCTGCCGCCGGACAGGACCTTCGTCCCGTCGAACTCCTGGCGGATGGAGAGGTCGGCGTCGATCCGCAGCGGATGACCGGGCAACGGCACGCCGACCGGCACCCCGGCGGGGGCGGGCTGCGCGAGCGGGGCGAACAACTCCTGTCGGGTGTGCCCGTCCAGCAGGTCGTCGCGGACCGGGACGCGGTCGGCAAGGGCGGCGGCGTCCATGGCGAGCACCACTCCTGAGCCGGTGGGCAGTACCTGATCCTCACGCACCACCTGGACCAGCCGGTCGCCTCCGGGCAGGGCGCCGTAGCGGCCGCCCTGGCCCATCAGAGAGCCGTGCGCGGCCGAGATGCGCAGGCCGCCCGCCGTGTCGAAGGCGGCCTGGTCGCGCTGGGAGGCGGTCCAGGTGGCGTGCTGGCCGAGGGCGAGCACACCGGTGGCGACCGCCAGGACCAGCAGCAGCACCGGGCCGTTGGCGCGAGCGGGCTGACGGGCCAGCTGCCAGCCGACCATGGCCGGGCCGAGGCCACGACCCCCGGCCGCCACCCGCGAGCCCAGCACCGCGGCGAGCGGCAGCAGGCGCAGGACGACCAGGGTGCCCGCGCACAGTGCCAGGGTGGGCGTGGCAACCAGCAGCAGGTCGACGTCGTTCTGCCCGGAGGAGTCGACGGACAGTCCGCCGCCGTACTGGTCGAGCTGCTGGTAGGCGAGCGCCGCCAGCGCGAGCACCGCCAGGTCGCCGCCGTTGCGCGCGACGCCGGAGACCAGGGCCTGGCGGCGTCCGGTCCTGCGGCGCAGGGCCGCCCCGGCGCCGCGGAGCAGGCTGGGCACGGTGGCCAGCACGATGCAGGCCAGGGCGCAACCCACCGCGACGGGCCACAGCGTCCAGGTCATGCCGGTGTCCAGGGCCACCTGGTGGGACCTGCCGAGGCCGGCCAGGACGCGGACCAGGAACGGGGTGAGCAGCGGCGCGAACACCGCGGCGGGCGTCGCGAGGAGCAGCAGTTCCAGGGCGGTGAAGGCACCCAGCCTGACGCCGGAGGCGCCACGGGCCGCGAGCAGCTCGTTCTCCCGCTCCTGGCGGGCCGAGATCAGGCGGACGACCAGCAGCAGGGCAGCGGCGGCAAGCACCGCGAGCTGCAAGGCTCCGATCAGCAGAGTGGACCGGGCGACCATCAAGCTGGCCGCCAACTCGCTCATCACGTCCGGAAGTTGGGTCTTCACGGTGAGCGACGCGGACTTCTGCAGGTCGTCCGAAAGGCCCCGGGCGCGGCCGCCGACGGCCTGGGCGGTGGCCCGGTCGACGCTGGCGAAGTCGGCGTCGAGCAACCAGCCGCGGCTGCTCTGGGGCACGCCGCCCGCGGCGAAGGCGCTCTGGTCGACCATCATCGGGCCGAAGGTGGTGAAGCCGCCGACCTCGACCTCGTGACCACCGACCGGATCGGTCCGCCAGTACGGGTCGAACGGGTCGACGGCCCGGTAGGCGCCGATGACCCGGACGGTCAGCGGCTTGCCGTCGAGCCGGTCGACGAGCGGCACGTCGGCGGGCAGGGACTGCTCGGCCAGGCCGAGCCGCGCCAACATGCTCTGTGGCACGGCGACCTGAAGGACAGTGGACTCGACCGGCCCGGTGACGGCGGCCGGCCAGGCACCGGCGACCAGGCGCGCCCGGCCGCGGTCGACGTCGGCGAGGAGCGTCAGGTCTGCCTGGTCCCCGGTGGCCTGGGCAGCTGCCGTCGCCGGGGCGGGCGTGCTGGGCGCGCCGGTTGCGCCAGGTGCGCCAGGTGCGCCGGCGGCCGGCAGGCCGTAGGAGCGGCTGCGCAGCAGGCTGTCGGTGCGAACCGGCAGGTCGCCGAAGAGCTTCTGCCGGAAGGAGGCGAGCGCCTCCTCGTCCTTCGCCCGCTGGTCCGCCCCGTGTTCGGCCGTCACCACCACCGTGGTCCGGGTGTGGTTGGAGCCCTGGAGCGCCTGCCGCAGGCCGGCCTGACCGACGCCGCTGTTGAAGGTCACCAGGGCGGTCAGTACCGCCGTGGTGATCAGCACCGTCAGCAGGACGGCGGCAGCCAGCGGCAGTCGCCCGCGCAGTCGGCGCACGACGAAGCCGAGCATCAAATTCCTCCCCCGGATTCACGTCCCCGGTAGCGTGCGCCGGCCCCGCCCATCGTTCCGATCCGAGCACAAATCGGCCACGGAGGGACATTCGAGAGCACACCGGCGCATTGATCACCGGCATTCGGTCACCGGATAGCGGACGATGCTGTCAGAAACAGTCCAGGAACGGAAGGGACTTGCGCGAATCAAGTAAGCAATGAGCAAATTCCTTTCATTGATAGCATCCCGGCCGGGGATGTCCCGTCAATGCCATGCACACTTCACAACTCCGGTTCCAGCACGCTCCCTTGGCCGACGAACTCCGCCTTCTCGGATTTCTCTTCCGGGAACGTGAACCAGCAGAGCCGTCGTATCCGTAGAGACCCAATGGAACCGGGTAACCACGCCCACAGGGGGGCCGCCGCATGACGCAGGATCAGGCCGCAACCGCCGCCACGACCACGACCACGATCACGACCGCCGAACCAATGGTGACCGTGACCGACCTCCGCCGCAGCTTCGGCACCGGCGAGCGGACCGTGCACGCCCTGCGCGGCGTCTCCTTCACCGTCGGCCGCGGCGAACTCACCGCGCTCAAGGGCCGCTCGGGCTCCGGCAAAACCACCCTGCTCAACCTGGTCGGCGGACTGGACGGCCCGACCGGCGGCAGCATCGCCCTCGACGGCGTCGACCTCGGCGGACTGAACGAGGACGGCCGGCTCGCCCTGCGCCGGGAGCGGATCGGCTTCGTCTTCCAGTCCTTCGGGCTGATCCCGATGCTCACCGCCGCCGAGAACGTCGGCGTGCCGATGCGGCTGCGCAAGGTCCCGGCCACCGAGCGCGAGGAGCGCGCGCACACCCTGCTGGCGCTGGTCGGCCTGGCCGGCCACGCCAACCAGCGCCCCGGCGAGCTCTCCGGCGGCCAGCAGCAGCGCGTCGCCATCGCCCGCGCGCTGGCCAACGAGCCCGGTCTGATCATCGCCGACGAGCCCACCGGCCAGCTGGACTCGGAGACCGGCCGCTCCATCATGGAGCTGCTGCGCGCGGTGGTGCGCAGCGAGGGCGTCACGGTGCTGGTCGCCACCCATGACCCGACGCTGATGGGACTCGCCGACCGTGTGATCGAGCTCCGGGACGGACGGGTCGTGGAGGAGGCGGCGGAGCAGGCCGCGTAGCGGGCGCGGGCCCGCTCGCCGGTGTCACCACCCGCGCGCCGGACCAACACTGCGCGGCAGACCGACACTGCGCGGTTGGGGCCGGGCGGGCAGGGACGGGGCGGGGCGGGGAAGCGTGGGGTTGCGGGGTGCGGCCCTCATGCGTCCCCGTCCCTGCCCCTGCTCTGCCCCTGCCCCTGCCCTACCGCGCCCACCCGGTCAGGCGCGGGGGTGCGGTGGGCGGGGGCGTCAGCCCTTGGCCGGGACGATCGACTGAGCGTGGTGGAACACCTCCTCCCCGTCCCAGTACGCCTTCGTCCGCTGGAGCCGCGCGTAGTTGGCCTTGTAATAGAGGCGCGGGTAGGCGGGGTCGGGCTCGCCGGCCGTGCCCAGGTCGACGTCCGGATAGTTGACGTAGGCGCCGTCCGTGGCAGTGTCGATCTCCGGGACTCCACCGGTCTCCCGGTAGACGCCTCGGTAGAGGCCGCTCAGGTACGTCAGGTGCGCGGTGTCCTCGGCCGGGTCGGTCCAGTACGTCTGGTACTGCAGCTTCATGATCGAGTCGCGCTGCGGGACGGCGGTCTCGGCAGGTCGGCGGGTGTTGATCCGGCAGCCGTAGGAGTCGATCTGGACCAGCGTCTTGGAGAGGTCCGCGCCCTCGGCGTCCCGCACCAGCCAGTCCCAGAAGGTGGCGATCTGGGCCGGGCTGAACGGCTTGCGGTGGTAAGCCGACTTGTACTTGCCCCGTTGGTTGTCGCCCGAAGGGTTCAGCGTCATGGTGGCCTGGAACCAGGGCAGTTGCCGCCGCTTCTCCGGGTACGGCAGGAACAGTCCGCCGGCGGCGCGGGTCTGCACCACCGAGCGGGTGGCCATGCCCTGCTCGACGGCCGCCACGAAGGCGTCGAGCGGAGCCGGGTCGTCACCGTCCCACTGGCTGAACAGGACGACGTTCCCGTTGGAGTGGTGGGTGAGCTTGAGGATCGCGAACAGGCCCTGGTACACCGACTCCTGCGGCCCGCTGTGCTCCGCCATGAAGGCACCGAAGTTGCGCACCAGCGTCTCGAAGTCGGCGGGCTTCTCCAGTAGTTCGTCCCACGGCCAGGCGACGCTGCTGAGCCAGACCCGGGGCGGCGGCTGGGGCACGTCCGCCGCGAAGTGGTAGCGCAGCACCACCCCGAAGTTGCCGCCACCGCCGCCGGTGTGAGCCCAGAAGAGGTCCTGCTCGGGCGAGCCCTTCGCGTCCTCGCGGTGCGCCTCCGTCACCACGGCGGTGCCGCCCCGCACGGTGACCACGTCGACCTGAACGAGGTGGTCCACGGTGAGCCCGTGCCGCCGGGACAGCACCCCGAACCCGCCTCCGCAGATGTGCCCGCCCGCGCCGACCGAGTAGCAGGACCCGGCGGGCAGGGTGACGGCGTGCTCACGGAACAGCGTGGTGTAGATGTCCCAGTTGGTCGCACCGCCCTCGACGCAGTACGTGGGCCGGCCGAACTTGTCCGTGGAGGCGGCGACGCCGCGCATCGTGCTGAGGTCGAGGATGACGCCCCGGTCGTTGTCGACGAAGCCCTCGTAGCAGTGCCCGCCGCCGCGGACCGTCGGCCGAAGCCCGCGGTCCAGCGCCCGGTTCAACTCGGCCACGGCGTCGGCCTCGTTGCCCACCAGTCGGACGTAGGCGGGGCTGCTCCGCCACCGCTGGTTGAAGCCCTGGCTGAGCGTCCGGTAACGGGGATCGCCCGGCCGGATCGACTGCCCCTTCGGCAGTTCCCGTGGCGCGCCCCCGGCGGCCGCCGTGCTCATGGAACCGACGGTGATCCCGGCCGCCGCCGCGCCGGCACCGCCCAGGAATCCCCGTCGGGAGAAATCGTGCTGCATGCCCTGTCCCCACTTTCTCGGTGTCGAGAGAAGCTGGCGAGCCGCACGCTAACACGGGTATTCGATCCAGAGAAACGGTTTTAAAAAGTGTGACAGTACGTCATTTATGGCGCGACATAGGGCATCCACCTCCCCCGTTCCCTTCAGCCGCCATTGTCAGTGGCATCGGCTATGGTCGCCGACAACTCAGGGAAATCCACCATCCGGGAGGTTCGGTGACGATCTTCTTCCGCATTGTCCGCGCAATCCGAGAAGCCGGCCGGAAAACCCGGTCGTGGTGGCTGGCGGCATCGCCGGCCACCACGACCGACGGCTCGCCCCTCGGGCGCCCCGAGGTGCGGCCGCCGTCAGGCCGCCGGGAAGATCTCCGCGTCCGGCTTCAGCAGCTGGCCCGGCTTCGGCGCGGTGCCGTCCACCAGGTAGCGGGTGACCAGGTCGTTCAGCGCCTTGCTACGGCCCACGGCGCAGTGCTCGATCGCGTCGACGCTGACCAGCACGGCGTTGCCCAGCTCCTGCTGCATCCGCTGGGCGAACTTGTACTGGGTGGCCGGGTCGTAGAGGTTGCCGATCACCATCACGGTGTTGGAGGTCTTCTTGTTCCACGGGCCGGAGAAGCGCTCGGCGTCCCGGGCCGGGGCGGGCCAGCTCGCGCACGCGGGCGCGTCGAAGGCCTGGTAGCGGCCGAAGGTCGGCGACTCCTGCTCCCAGGTCTTGGCGACGTTCGCGAACACCCGGTCGTTCGACGGGTACGGCTTGTCCTGGCAGTTGACACCCATGTAGGAGTCGTCGGCGGTGTACTCGGAGTCGACCGGCGCCTCCCGCAGCGCCCGCGGGACGTCCACCGAGAGGAGGTTGGCGTCCTCGTCCGAGACGTTCGCCTTCGGAGCCAGCAGGGTCGCGGCGTTCGGCTTCTGCAGCACCTGGTACGTCGCCTGCAGCGACTTGGCCAGCGGGGCCAGCTTGGCCTGCGAGTACAGTGCGCTGGCGACCTCGCTGGTGAAGCTGCTCAGCGTCACCCGGGAGCCGTTCGGCAGCGTGATCGGGCTGGTCCGCAGGTGGTCGCGGAGCTGGTCGAACTTGGCCCGGGTGTCACCCTCGCCGAAGGCGCAGCGGGGCGCGCCGGCGGCCTGGCAGCGCTTCAGGTACTCGTCCAGGGCCAGCTCGAAGCCGCCCGCGCGCTGGCGGTCGTACTCCAGGCCGTTGTGCAGGCGCAGGTTCGGGTCGACGTTTCCGTCGATGATGATCGCCCGGACCTTGTTCGGGTACATGTTCGCGTACGTCGAACCGATCAGGGTGCCGTAGGAGAACCCGGCGAAGCTGAGCTGGGAGTCGCCGACGGCGCGGCGCATCCGGTCCAGGTCGCGCACCACGTTGATGGTCGACATGTGCTCGATCAGTGGTCCGGCGTTCTGGCTGCAGGCGTCGGTGTAGTCCTGGTCCGCGTCCAGCGTCTCGTCGACCTCGGTCTTGGTGACCGGCACGCCGACCATGCGGTTGTTGACCGCGTCGGCCTGCTCCTGGGTCTTGAAGCACTTGAGCGGGTTGCTCCGGGCCACACCGCGCGGGTCGAAGCCGATCAGGTCGAACTTGGACTGCACCTCGGGGCCGAAGCGGGAGGTCGTCGCCCACAGGTAGCCACTGCCGCCCGGGCCGCCCGGGTTGAGGAACAGCGAGCCGATCCGCTTAGACGGGTCGCTCGCCCGCCGCCGCATCATGGCGATGCCGACCTTCTCACCCGACGGGTTGTCATAGTCCATCGGCACGGGATAGACGGCGCAGTCGTAAATGCCCGGGTCCGGCTTGCTGGGGTCGGGGTTGCACGGGGTCCAGGCGACGGGGTCGACCTTCGCCTCGGCCAGGCCCGGGGCCTGGCCGATCGGCGCCGCCGAGGCGGCGACGGTGGAACCGGTGACAAGGGTGACGGCAACGGCGACTGCTCCGGCCATCGTGGATATGCGGGACAAGGAACCTCCTCGGTACGGAAAAGGGCTGCCCCAGCCTGTCAGCCGGAGATCTCCGTGTGAAGACCTCGGCACAGCGGAAAACGTCCGCGCGCCGCACCTAAAACTGCGGAATATTCTGTGAATAAACCGACTTGACGGCCCTTTGATCTGATGTCGGATCAACCGACGGGGTCTTCGGCACGGTTCGGCCCCCGCAACCGGCGTGCCACCGACCGCACCGCAGGTCGCCGGCCCGACGCTCGGCCGACCACGCTATTTCGCGATCGGCTGCGACAGGTCGTCCTCGGCGACCACCTGGTACACGGCGTTCAGGGTCGGCGGTCCGACCAGGTCCTTGATCCGCCCGAAGCGGCGCTCCTCGACCGGGGCGAGCCGTTCCATCCAGGCCTGGATGGACTCCGGCCCGTGCTCGCCCTCGATCAGCGCGATGGTGAGGATCTCCCGCGAGTCCTCCAGCGCGGTGGCGCTGATCAGCCGGGTGCGCGGGTCGTCCGGGAACACCTCGTCGGGGATCCACGCCTTGCGGAACTCCCCGTACTCCACAGCACCATGACGGCGACGAGCTGCATGACATCCTCCCCGCTCTCCAACCGCAAACTCGGCGCAGCGCTCGGCGTCGAGGGCATGACGCTCTACTACTACGTCCCCAGCAAGGCCGCCCTGCTCGACGGCATGGTGGAGCGCCTGCTCGAACTGTCGGCCGGCGACCTGTTCGCCGAGCCCAGCGGCCCGTGGACCGAGGTCGTCCGGCAGTTCGCCGTCGAACTGCGCCGACTGCTGCTCGACCACCCTGCCATGCTCACCGTCCTGGCCACCCGCCCGGCCGCCACTCCCACCGCCCTCAGCCTGCTGGAACGCGGTATCACCGTGCTCCACGAGGACGGCGTCCCGCTCGCCGACGCGCTCGACGTGCTCAACTCGGTAGTCCGGTGGACCATCGGCCACACCCTCGGCGAGGTCGGCGAGACACCCCACCACGAGGGCACCGAGCCCCGCCCCGAGCAGTTCGCCGCACTGGACGGGGACACCTACCCCCACCTGGCGCAGGCATTCAGCACCGGCGAGGGCCTCGACTCCGAGAAGTGCTTCCACCGCACCCTGCGCATCCTGCTCGCCGGCTACGCCGCCGAGTTGGAGGACGCGCGGGAGCGGCGGTCCTGAGAGACCGATCCCCACCGCCGCGATCCCGCCGCGCGGGTGCCGCCCGGACGGAGGACTCGCAGGACACACTTGACGAGCCATCTGATTAGGCACCATATTACTTCCGTGACGCAGCACTCCGAGCCCGACCCCGGCGCCCCCACCCTCGACCAGGCCCGCCGCCAGGTCGCCCGCTACGGCCTCGCGGCCGATCCGCAGGCGATCCTGGTCGCAGCCCGGCTGATGGCGGCCGGCGCCCGGATCGGCCAGGCCAGCGAGGTGCACTTCGGCCGATTCGGCCTCTCCACCGGCCGTTACCGCCTGCTGGCCGACCTGGAGGACCACGGCGGGGAGAAGTCGCCGTCCCAGCTCGCGTCGAGCCTCGGCGTCTCCCGGGCGACCGTGACCGGCCTGGTCGACGGCCTGGAACGGGACGGCCTGGTGGCCCGCCGCCCCTCCACCGAGGACGGGCGCGGCAACGTGGTGATCCTCACCGCGCGCGGCGCCGACAAGCTCCGCGACCTCGCGCCCGAACACTTCGCCCGGATGCAGGCGCTGGTGGGCGGCCTCTCCGTCGATGAGCGCACGACCTTCCTCGACCTGCTCGCCCGGGTGGTCGCGGGCATCGACGCCTTCACCCAGGCCGACCTCGAACCGACAGACTGACCTCGGACCGACCCCCGGGCCTACCCCTGGACCGAACCACCGGACCGGACCACCGGACCGGACGGGCGGGCCGCCCACCGAGCGGCCCGCCTCTTTCCGGCCCCAATGGTTAGGTACCTAAGCATCAATAGTTAGCTACCTAATCACACGTCGGAACATTCCCGCCGAGTACGAAGGAGCAATCGATGAGCAAGAAGGCCCCCGGCGCACCGCCGCCGTTCGTCCTGTGGCGTGAGGTGCTGGTCGCCTACGCCATGCCCGCCGCGTCCGCCGGCATCGGCGGAGCGCTCACCCACCAGCCGCAGCTCGTGGTCGCCGCCGCCACCACCATCGGCGGCACCTCCGCCGTCGTGGCCGCTGCCCTCGGCTCGGCCCTGCGCCGCCGTCCCGCCCGTGCGAAGCCCGTCCGGACACCTCGTGCGTTCGCGGCCGCCGCCCTCGGACTGGTGGCCGCCGCCCTCGCGCTCGCCGTGGGCCTCGCCGCCGCACGCTGGCTCCCGCACGTCCCGGCCCTCTCCGACAGCCCCTGGCCGGGCCGGGTGCCGATCGACCTGCCGGTCTCCTCGGCGATCGCCGCCACCATCACCACGTGGCGCTGGCGCGGCAGCCGGCGGACCCGCGAATCGCAGCACCGACTCCCCGCCACCCCTCGACCCGAAGGGCAGATGTCATGATCGTCATCATGGGCGCCACCGGCGCCACCGGAGGCGCCACCCTGCGCAGCCTCGCCGCTCTCGGCACTCCCAGCCGCGCGCTCAGCCGCGACCCCGCCCGCCTTGCCGCCGGGCTGGACGAACAGACCCTCGCACAGACCGAGCCCTTCAAGGCCGACGCCGCCGATCCGGACTCGCTCCGCGCGGCCCTCCGCGGCGCGGACCAGCTCTTCCTCACCATGGCCAACGCTCCCCACCAGGTGCAGTACGAGCTGAACGCCATCGAGGCCGCCCTCGACTGCGGCGTGGAGCACGTCGTCAAGGTCTCCGCGCCCGCCTCCGAGCCGGACTCCCCCGTCGCGGTCTCCCGCGGCCACCACCTGATCGAGGAGCGACTGCGGTCCTCCGGCATCGCCACCACCGTCCTGCGCCCGTACGCGTTCATGCAGAAACTGCTGCTGCTGGCGCCGGGCATCGCCGCCGCCGGGATGGTGCACGGCGCGATGGGGCAGGCCCGGTGCAACTACGTGGACGTCCGGGACATCGGGGACTTCGGCGCCGACGTCCTCACCCGGCCGGAGCTGGCGGGCGGCACCTACCCGCTCACCGGCGGCCGGGCCTACAGCTACCCGGAACTCGTCGCGCTGCTGGGCGAGCTGCGCGGCCGGCCGGTCCGCTACCTCGACCTCTCCCCGGCCGAGTTGCACGCCCACCTGGTCGGACGGGCCGGGATGCCCGGCTGGCTCGCCGCCCACGTGGTGGAGATCCAGCAGCTGGCGGTGGTCCGCCGGGAGGCGCCCGACGGCACCTTCACCCACGTCACCGGGCGCAGCCCGCGCACCCTGGAGGCCTTCCTCCGCGAACACCTGCACTGCTTCCGGTGACCGCCCTCTGACCGCCCCCTGACCGCCCACCGATCGCTCCACTCGGGCGGCGGGCTGGTGACGGCCTGACGCGGACCTCCGTGAAATGGCCGAAACGCCGGGCCCGCCACCCGAAGGGAGGAGCATTCGCTGTGGCATGGATCACGCTCCGAAGGTTGACCTGACGGTCCGTCAATTCAACTGACCTACCGTCACATCACTGGCGAAACGGCACTGTTAATGACTGATAGATCGTCAGATTCAGTCAATGTGAGCCAAGTTGGATCGGAATTCGCCTCGCGCACCGTCCGGAGGCCGGGGCTACCATCGGTCAGGTTGTCCGCTCCGGCCCCGGAGTGGGGTCACCCGGATCCGGCGAGTGGTCCCACCGCCCCCACGGGCCGGGCATCGAACGGGACGGGGCGAGGACGAGGAGCGCAGGCGCTGCCATGACAGCTGAACCGAGCCAGCCGAACGAGCCGGTCCAGCCGGGCCAGGACGCCACGCCGCCGCGCGCCCTCTTCCCGGGCCGTCCGGCCGCCGCGCCGCGCACCCTGGTCGACCTGATGGACGCCACCGTGCGCGCCCACCCCGACGAGCCTGCCCTGGACGACGGACACACCGTGCTCAGCTACCGCGCGCTGGCCGCCGACGTCGAGCAGCTGCGCCGCCGACTGGCCGCCGACGGCATCGGGCCGGGCGACCGGGTGGGCGTGCGCGTGCCCTCGGGCACCAACGACCTGTACGTCTCGATCCTGGCCGTGCTCGCCGCCGGGGCCGCCTACGTCCCGGTGGACGCGGAGGACCCGGACGAGCGCGTCGAGCTGGTCTTCGGCGAGGCGGGGGTCGCCGCCGTACTCGGCGCCGAGCGCGCCATCACCACCACGACCGGGCCCGCCCGCACCGCCACGACCGAGCGGACGCCCGCCGCCGACCACCGCCCCACCCCCGCCGACGACGCCTGGATCATCTTCACCTCCGGATCCACCGGCAGGCCCAAGGGCGTCGCCGTCACCCACCGCAGCGCCGCCGCCTTCGTGGACGCCGCGTCCGCGCTGTTCCTGCGGGAGGAGCCGATCGGCCCCGGGGACCGGGTGATGGCCGGCCTGTCGGTGGCGTTCGACGCCTCCTGCGAGGAGATGTGGCTGGCCTGGCGGCACGGCGCCTGCCTGGTGCCGGTGCCCCGTTCCCAGGTCCGCAGCGGCGCCGACCTCGGCCCCTGGCTGGCCGAGCAGGAGATCACCGTGGTCTCCACGGTGCCGACCCTGGCCGCGCTGTGGCCGGCCGAGGCGCTCAACGAGGTGCGGCTGCTGATCTTCGGTGGCGAGGCCTGCCCGCCCGAGCTGGTGCAGCGGCTGGTCACCGAGGGCCGGGAGGTGTGGAACACCTACGGCCCGACAGAGGCCACCGTGGTCGCCTGCGCCGCGCTGCTCACGGGCGGGGGCCCGGTGCGGATCGGCCTGCCGCTGGACGGTTGGGACCTCGCCGTGGTGGACGAGGCCGGTGAGCCGGTCGCTGCCGGCGGCACGGGCCAGCTGGTGATCGGCGGGGTCGGCCTGGCCCGCTACCTCGACCCGGTGAAGGACGCGGAGAAGTACGCGCCGCTGCCTTCGCTGGGCTGGGAGCGCGCCTACCGCAGCGGCGACCTGGTCCAGGCCGACCCGGCCGGCCTGCTGTTCCTCGGCCGCACCGACGAGCAGATCAAGCTGGGCGGCCGCCGGATCGAGCTCGGCGAGGTCGACGCGGCGCTGCAGGCCCTGCCCGGCGTGTCGGGCGCGGCCGCCGCCGTCCGCACCGCCCGCGGCGGCAACCAGCTGCTGGTCGGGTACCTGGTGGTCCAGGAGGGCTTCGACCGCGAGCGGGCCGTCGAGCGGCTGCGCACCGAGCTGCCCGCCGCCCTGGTCCCGCTGCTGGCGTCCGTCGAGACCCTGCCCACCCGGACGTCCGGCAAGGTCGACCGCACCGCCCTGCCCTGGCCGCTGCCCGACCTGGAGGCCGCGGGCCCGAGCGAGCAGTTGTACGGCACCGAGGCGTGGCTGGCCGAGCAGTGGGCGGAGATCCTCGGCATCAAGGTGAGCGGCCCGCGGGACGACTTCTTCGCGATCGGCGGCGGCAGCCTGGCCGCCGCCCGGCTGACGACGCTGCTGCGCACCCGCTACCCGAGCGCCGCCGTGCTGGACGTCTACCAGCACCCGACGCTGCGAAAGCTCGCCCGACACCTGGAGCGCGGCGCCGCCGACCGCTCCGAGGCGCGGACCGTCGCCCTGGTGCCGACCAGCGCCAAGCTGCTGCAACTGCTCCTGCTGATCCCGCTGTTCACCGTGGTCGGGCTGCGCTGGACGGTCGCCCTGCTGGCCGCCGGCAACCTGCTCACGCACCTCGGCGACTACCCGTGGGCGCCCACCGCCTCCTGGTGGTGGGTCGGCACGGGCGTGCTCGCGCTGTACACCCCGGCGGGCCGGCTGGCGGTCTCGGCCGGCGGCGCCCGGCTGCTGCTGCGCGGCCTGCGCCCCGGCAGCTATCCGCGTGGCGGCGCCGTCCACCTGCGGCTGTGGACCGCCGAGCGGCTCGCCGAGATCAGCGGCGCGGCCTCGCTGTCCGGCGCCTGGCTGGTGCGCTACGCCCGCGCGCTGGGCGCCAGGATCGCGCCCGACGTGGACCTGCACTCGCTCCCGCCGGTCACCGGGATGCTGAAGCTGGGCCGCGGCTGCGCGGTCGAGGCCGAGGTGGACCTGTGCGGCTACTGGCTGGACGGCGACCGGCTGCTGATCGGCCAGGTCAAGGTCGGCTCCGGCGCGGTGGTCGGCACCCGCTCAACGCTGCTGCCCGGCGCCCGGGTCGGCAAGCGCGCCCAGGTGGTGGCCGGTTCCAGCGTCACCGGCCAGGTCCCGACCGGCCAGCGCTGGGGCGGTGCGCCCGCCGTCAAGTTGGGCCGCACCGAGCGTGTCTGGCCCAAGGATCGCCCGCCGCGCCGGGCCCGCTGGGCGGCGCTGTACGGCGCCAGCGGCGGCGTGCTCGGGCTGCTCCCGGCGCTGCCCGCCCTCGCCGCCCTCGCCGTGCTCTCCCGCTTCGTCCACCAGGGCGGCGCGCTCGGCCCGGCGCTCGGCGGCGCCCTGCTGGGCCTGCTGCCCGCGACGGTGGTGTTCGGCACGGTGTACGCGGCGCAACTGCTGGCGCTGGTGCGGCTGCTGAGCATCGGCCTGGAACCCGGGGTGCACCCGCTGCACGGCCGGGTCGGCTGGCAGGCGTGGACGGTCACCCAGCTGATGGACCGGGCCCGGGAGGTGCTGTTCCCGCTCTACTCCGGGCTGGTCACGCCGCTGTGGCTGCGGGCGCTGGGGATGCGGGTCGGCCGGGGCGCCGAGGTGTCGACGGTGTTGGCGCTGCCGAGCCTGACCACGGTCGGGGACCACGCGTTCCTGGCCGACGACACCCTGATGGCGCCGTACGAGTTGGGCGGCGGCTGGCTGCGGCTCGGCGAGGCGAAGGTCGGCGAGCGGGCGTTCCTCGGCAATTCGGGGATGACCGCCCCGGGCCGGTCGGTGCCCAAGCGCGGCCTGGTGGGCGTGCTGTCGGCGGCGCCCGCGAAGGCGAAGAAGGGCAGCTCGTATCTGGGCATGCCGCCGGTGCGGCTGCCGCGCTCGGCGGACCGCGGCGACCGGAGCCTGACGTACGATCCGCCGGCCCGGCTGTTGTGGGCGCGCGGACTGGTCGAACTGGGCCGGGTGGTGCCGGTGCTGGCCTCGGGGGCACTGGGCCTGCTGACGGCGGCGGCGATGTCCTGGTTGGCCGCCGGCTCCCCGGCGGCCGCCGCGCTGCTGTCGGGCTTGGTGCTGCTGGCGTCCGGCACGGTGGCGTGTGTGGTCGCGATCGCGGCGAAGTGGCTCCTGGTCGGACGGTTCCGGGCGGTCGAGCACCCGCTGTGGAGCGGCTTCGTGTGGCGCAACGAGCTGGCGGACACCTTCGTGGAGATGCTGGCGGTGCCGTGGCTGGTGGGTGCGGTGCCGGGCACCCCGGTGCTGAACCTGTGGCTGCGGGCGCTCGGCGCCGACGTCGGGCACGGGGTCTGGTGCGAGAGCTACTGGCTTCCGGAGGCGGACCTGGTCACCCTCGGCGACGGGGTCACCATCAACCGGGGCTGCGTGGTGCAGACGCACCTCTTCCACGACCGGATCATGCGGATGGATACTGTGGTCCTCCGCGAGGGCGCCACCCTGGGCCCGGGCGGCATCGTGCTGCCCGGCAGCACGGTGGGCGCGCGCAGCACCCTGGGCCCGGCCTCGCTGGTGATGCGCGCGGAGTCCGTCCCCGCCGACACGCGGTGGCTGGGCAACCCGATCGAGGCGTGGCAGACCACGTCATGACCACCCCGACGAGCAGTCGTCCCGGCCCGCAGGAAGCGCACGCCCCCGTGAAGCCCAAGCACGCCCCGGCGGTCGCCGGCGCCCCGGACCCGTACTTCCCGAACAGCGGCGACCACCGCTACCGGGTGCACCGCTACGAGCTGACGCTGGACTACCGGCCCGGGCCCAACCGGCTGGCCGGGTCCGCCCGGCTGAGCGCGGTCGCGGACGCGGCACTGGCGGAGTTCGCGCTCGACCTGGCCGAGTTCCGGATCGGACGGGTCCTGGTCGACGGCCGGGCCGCCCGCTACACCCACCGCGCCGGCAAGCTCCGTGTCCGCCCGGCGAAGGCACTCGCGGCGGGCGCGGCGTTCACCGTCGAGGTGCACTACACCGGCAACCCGCGCCCGGTACGCAGCCCGTGGGGCGGCCTGGGCTGGGAGGAGCTCACCGAGGGCGCGCTGGTGGCCAGTCAACCGGTCGGCGCGCCGTCCTGGTTCCCGTGCAACGACCGGCCCGCCGACAAGGCGACCTACCAGCTGGCGATCACCACGCCGTCCCCGTTCACCGTGGTGGCGAGCGGCCGACTGCTGACCCGCACCACCCGGGCGTCCAGCACCACCTGGGTGTACGAGCAGAGCGCGCCGACCCCGACGTACCTGGTGACGGTGTCGATCGGGCACTACCGGCCGGTGCCGCTGGCCGCGCGCCCGGCCGTGCCCCAGACCGGGTACGTGCCGGAGCCGCTGGCCACCGCCTTCGCCCGGGACTTCGCCCGGCAGCCGGAGATGGCGGCCTACTTCGGCGAGGTCTTCGGGCCGTACCCGTTCGGCGAGTACGCGGTGGTCGTCGCGGACGAGGAACTGGACGTCCCGGTGGAGGCCCAGGGCATCGCCACCTTCGGCACCAACCACCTCGGCGGCGGCTGGGAGCGCGAACGGCTGATCGCCCACGAGCTGGCCCACCAGTGGTTCGGCAACAGCGTCACGATCGCGAACTGGCAGCACATCTGGCTCAACGAGGGCTTCGCCAAGTACGCGGAGTGGCTGTGGTCCGAGCACGCCGGCGGCCCCGCCGCGGCCACCCACGCCGCCGCCGCGCACCGCCTGCTGGCGGGGCTGCCGCAGGACCTGAACCTCGGCGATCCGGGCCGGAAGCTGATGTTCGACGACCGGCTGTACCAGCGCGGCGGGCTCGTCGTGCACGCCCTGCGGCGGGCGCTCGGCGACGACGCGTTCTTCGCGATGCTGCGGGACTGGACGAGCGTCAACCGGTACGGCGTGGTCGACACCGCCGACCTGCGGGCGCACGCCTCCCGGTACACCACCACCCCGCTCGGCCCGCTGTTCGAGGCCTGGCTGGAGCGGCCGCAGCTCCCGCCGCTGCCGGGCTGAACACCCGTCAGGGCGCGCTGTTCTCATCCTCGTCCTCGTCCTCGTCGTTCTCGTCGTCGTTCTCGTCGTCGTGGCAGGCGGGCGGTAATTCGGGCTGACCCGACGCCGGGCTCGACTACTGTCCGTCCCCATGCCGATGAGTTTCGAAGACCACATGACCGACCTGCCCGACGAGCTGCTCCCCGCCACCCGCCGCGCGCTCCTGCACCGGCTCGCTGTCGCGCAGTCCGAAGGGCGCACGCCTTCGCTGATCGCCGGCGTGGTGCGCGGCGGCCGGCCGGTGTGGAGCGGCGCCCGCAGCATGATCGACGGGCACGCGCCGGCCCCGGACGTCCAGTACCGGATCGGCTCGCTCACCAAGACCTTCGTCGCCGTACTGGTGCTGCGGCTGCGCGACGAGGGCCTGCTCGACCTCGCCGACCCGCTCTCCCGCCACCTGCCCGGCACCCCGGCCGACGACGCGACGATCGCCCAACTGCTCTCACACACCTCCGGCCTCGCCGCCGAGACCCCCGGCCCGTGGTGGGAGCGGACCGAGGGCTCGCTCCGGCCCGGCCTCGACGACCTCCTGGAGGCCGAGCGCCCGCTCAAGCACCCGGCCGGGCGGCTCCACCACTACTCCAACCCCGGCTACGCGATGCTCGGCGCCCTGGTGGAGGAGCTGCGCGGCGAGCCCTGGGGCGAAGTGCTGCGCCGTGAGGTGCTGGCGCCGCTCGGCATGGACCGCACCACGCTGCTGCCCCAACATCCGCACGCCAGGGGCTTCGCCGTCCATCCCTGGGCCGACGTCATGCAGCCCGAACCGCTCACCGACACCGGGCTGATGGGCCCGGCCGGCCAGCTCTGGTCCGCCGGCGCCGACCTGGCCCGCTGGGCGGCCTTCCTCGCCGCCGGGGACGACAAGGTGCTGTCCGCCGCCACCCTCGCCGAGATGCGCCGCCCCGCCACCGCCCCGAACGACGCCGGATGGACCTCCGCGTACGGCCTCGGCCTGCAACTGCGCCGCCACGAGGGCCGGCTGCTGTACGGGCACACCGGCTCGATGCCGGGCTTCACGGCGGGACTGTGGGTCAGCGAGGCCGACGGCCTGGCCGCGTACGCCCTCGCCAACGCCACCAGCGGCGCCGCCACGCCGCAACTGGCAGCCGAGTTGATCACGCTCACGGCCGAGCACGAGCCCCGGCTGCCCGAGCCCTGGCGCCCGCTGGCCGAGGTGGACGAGGACCTGTTGGAGCTCACCGGGCCCTGGTACTGGGGCGCCGCGCCGAACGCGCTCCGTTTGCGGGCCGGCCGTGTCCTGGAACTCGCCCCGCTCGCCGGCGAGGGCCGCGGCTCGCGCTTCCGCCCCGAGGCGGACAGCACCTGGACCGGCCTGGACAACTACTACGAGGGCGAGACCCTGCGGGTGGTCCGCCGTGCCGACGGCACGGTCAGCCACCTCGACGTCGGCTCCTTCGTCTACACCCGTGAGCCGTACGGCCCGGCCGCGGCCGTCCCGGGAGGCGTCGACCCGGCGGGCTGGCGGGCCGTGTGAGCCGGGCGACCCGGCGGGGGTGACCGCCACCGCGGGGGCGTGCGATGCAGCCGCACGCCCCCGTTGTCCACCCCCTGCGAACGAGCGCCCGGTGCCCGGGAGATGACCGACAGGCCACGGGTGGTCCCATTCAACAGGTGCACATCTGCGCTCCCCCGCGCCGCAACGTGGATGCCAACCGGCTCGGAGAGACATACCGAGACCGGTTCGCGTCCATGCCCGACCACCTGCGGACCGGGACGGTGCCCTGGCGAACCACGGCACCGCCGATCGTGCTGCCCTGGAGGGTCCGCCATGACCACCGTCCCCACGTACGCTCCGTCCGCAGTCACCCCCGCCCACGGCACCCCGGCGGTGCCCGCTCCCCGTCCGCGGCCGGGCGCGACCCCGACTGCGGCTTCGGGTTCGGCTTCGGCTCCCACCCCGACCCCGACCCCGGCCTCGTACACCGTCGCCCTCGCCCGCGACGAGGACGACGTGCGGGCCGCCCAGCAGCTGCGCCACCAGGTGTTCGGCGCCGAGCTCGGCGCCGTGCTGCACAGCCCGGTCGAGGGCCTGGACGTCGACCCCTTCGACGAGTTCTGCGACCACCTCCTGGTCCGCGAGAGCGAGCACGGCGCCGTCGTCGGCACCTACCGGCTGCTGCGCCCCGAGGCCGCCCGGCGGGCCGGACGGCTGTACTCCGAGGGCGAGTTCGACCTCTCCGCCCTGGCACCGGTCCGTCCCGGCCTGGTCGAGCTCGGCCGCTCCTGCATCCGCCCGGACCACCGGGGCAACGGCGCCGTCATCACCCTGATGTGGGGCGGCATCGCCCGCTACCTGGCCGACACCGGCAACACCTGGGTCGGCGGCTGCTGCTCGATCGGCCTGGCGGACGGCGGCGCCACCGCCGCCCGGGTCTGGGACACCGTCAGCGCCAGGCACCTGGCTCCCGCCGAGTACCGGGCCACCCCGCACCGCCGCTGGGACGCCACCGGCGTGCCGCGCGCCGAGCGGGGCGCGCTGCCGGCCCTGCTCCGCGGCTACCTGCGGCTCGGCGCCTGGGTCTGCGGCGAACCCGCGTACGACCCGGACTTCGACTGCGCCGACCTGTACGTGCTGCTGTCCCTGGAACGCACCGACCCGCGCTACCTGCGGCACTTCCTCTCCGGGCTGCCGGGCCTGGGCACCGCCTCATGAGCGTCTGGCTGCCGACGGCGACCTGCCGGCCCGAGACCTGCCTGGCCGACCCGGTGCCCGAGGTCTCCCGACCCCGGCGGGTGCTGCGACTGACGGCCTGTCTGGCGGCCGTCGTGGCCGGCGTCGTGCTCGGCGTCGTGCTCGGCGTGCCGTTCCGGGTGCTCCCGTACGGCGTCCGGGACGGGCTGATCCGGCTCTGGGCACGCGTCGTCCTGCGTGCCCTCGGCGTGACCGTCCACCTCGCCGGTCCCGGCGGCGGCCCGGGCGCCGGGCCCGGCGGCGGCCTCGGCGGCGGCCCGGGCGCGGGTGGGGTGCTCGTGGTGGCCAACCACGTGTCCTGGCTGGACATCCCGCTGCTGGCGGCCGGCCGGCCGGGCCGGTCGCTGGCCAAGGCCGAGGTCCGGCAGTGGCCGGTGCTCGGACGGCTGGTCGCCTGGTGCGGCACCGTCTTCCTGGACCGCGACCGGCTGCGGACGCTGCCGGCCACCGTCGCGGCGGTGGCCGAGGAACTGCGCACCGGGCACCCGGTGATCGTCTTCCCGGAGGGTTCGACCTGGTGCGGGCGGGAGAGCGGCCGGTTCCGGCCCGCGCTGTTCCAGGCCGCGGTGGAGGCGGGCGCCTTCGTCCAGCCGGTGACGATCCGCTACCGGCTGGCGGACGGGCGGCCGACCAGCGTACCCGCCTTCATCGGGGACGACGGACTGCTCACCTCGCTCGCCCGGGTCGTCGCGGCGCGCGGGCTGGTCGCCGACGTGACCTTCCTGCCGCCGATCCCGCCGCCCGGACCGCAGCCCACCCGGGCCGGCGCCCGGCGCGAGTTGGCCCGCTCCGCGCAGGCCGCGGTCGAGGGGTTCCACTGACGGGCCGCCACCGCACCGGCCGCTCACCAGAAGGTAGGCTCACCGGGCATCCCCGTCCGTACGACCACGGAGGAGTCACCGATGCCCGCCACCTACCCTCTCTACGAACCGTACGCACAAGGCCTGTTGGACGTCGGCGACGGGCAGCGGATGCACTGGAACGCCTCCGGCAACCCGGCGGGCACCCAGGCCGCGGTGGTGCACGGCGGGCCCGGCTCCGGCCACAACCCCGGCGCTCGGCGGTACTTCGACCCGGAGCGCTACCACGTCGTCCAGTTCGACCAGCGCGGCTGCGGCCGAAGCCTGCCGCACGCCGCCGACCCGTCGACCGGGCTGGAGCACAACACCACCGCGCACCTGGTCGCCGACATGGAACGGCTGCGTGAACACCTCGGCATCGACAAGTGGCTGCTGTACGGCGGCTCGTGGGGTTCCACGCTGATCCTCGCGTACGCCCAGGCCCACCCGGAGCGGGTCTCCGGGATCGTGATCTGCGGCGTCACCACGACCGACTCCGACGAACTCGACTGGCTCTACCGGGGCGTCGGCCGCCTGATCCCCGGGCCGTGGGAGGAGTTCCGGGACTTCCTGCCGGCCGCCGACCGGGACGGCGACCTCCTCGCCGCCTACAGCCGACTGCTCAACAGCCCTGACGAGGCGGTCCGTCAGGCCGCCGCCCACGCCTGGGCCACCTGGGAGGACGCGGTCATCGCCCACGAGGCCCTGGGCAAACCGAACGCCTACACCGACCGCCCGTCCGACGCCCTGATGGCCTTCACCCGGATCACCGCGCACTACTTCTCGCACCAGGCCTTCCTCACCGACGGCCAACTGCTGCGCGACGCCGGACGGCTGGCCGGGATCCCGGGCGAGCTGATCCACGGCCGACTGGATCTCGGAGCGCCGCTCGGCATCCCCTGGAAGCTGGCCAAGGCCTGGCCGGAGGCCCGGCTGACAGTCATCGACGAGGCCGGTCACACCGGGAGCCCGCGCATGACCGAGGCCGTCCTGGCCGCGATCGAACGGTTCGCCTGAGCGCCCCCGTCTCCCGTGGGGCGCCGGGCCGTCCGCCCAAGTGGCCCGTCACGGTGAACCCCTACGATACGGCGCATGATCGTCTATGCCCCAGCCGCGCTGTTCTTCCTGCTCTTCGGAATCGGGGTACTGCGCGACCGTCGCCAGTTCAGCAACGCCGTCCTCCTCGGCATCGCCGTCTCACTCCTCTCCATCGCTCTGCTCGCCGAACTCCGCAAGGCGCCGACCCTGGTGATGGAGGTCGTGGCGGCGGTCATCATCCTGCTGCCGGCCGTCGGCACGGTCGCCCTGGTCTGGTTCCTGCTCTCCAACGGCGTGACCATGATCCGGAAGGAAGGCAGGCGGCCGGCCAACCTGCTGTCACTGCTCGCCGGACTCGGCATCATCGCCGTCATCGCACTCCTGGGCGCCGCCATCGTCACCGATTCCCGATCGCTGGCCATCCTGGCGGGCACCGCCGTCCTGGTGGTCCTGTACGTCTCCTTCCTGTTCGTCTGCTTCGTCGGCTACGCCTTCCTGTACAGCCGCCACCGACCGCGCCGGAACGTGCACTTCGTGGTCGTGCTCGGCTCCGGACTGATCGGCGGCGACCGCGTCCCGCCGCTGCTGGCCAGCCGACTCGACCGGGCGCGCGAGGCGTACGAGAAGCAGGTCGCGCGCGGCAACCCGCCGGTGCTGATCACCTCGGGCGGCCAGGGCCCGGACGAGAAGCTGCCCGAGTCCCACGCGATGGCCGACTACCTGATCGAACGCGGCTTCCCCGCCGAGCACATCGAGCGGGAGGACCGCTCGCGCACCACCGAGGAGAACCTGCTCTTCAGCAAGGCCATCATGGACCGGGCCGAACCCGGCTACCGCTGCGTCGTGGTCACCAACAACTTCCACGCCTTCCGGGCGGCGCTCCTCGCCCGCAAGACCGGCGTCAACGGGCACGTCCTCGGCTCGCCGACCGCCCGGTACTACCTGCCGAGCGCGACCATCCGGGAGTTCGCGGCGGTGTTCCTGTCGCACAAGGTCGTCAACTTCGGGATCTGTGGCCTGCTCGCCATCTGCGGTGTACTCGCGGCGCTTTGAGTCGTTCCTCCACCGTGTCCGTCCGTGGCCCGCCGTCAAGCTGCCGGGCGGGGTGCCAGGATCGCGCAGGTGGTGGTGGCGTGCGCGTAGAGTTTGCCGATCTCCGAGCCGAGCACCCGGGCCTCAGCGGTCGCCATCGTCCTTCACCGTGGGTCGTACCGGCGGTGAGGCAGCGGCACCCGCGCGGCTCACCCCACCCCCTCCCCCGGCCTGATCCCCGCGAACAGGTCGTTCTCGACGGCGCCGGCGCCGAACGCGCCACCGACCGCGCCACCGACCGCCGGTACCAGGCTCCGGGCCAGGTGGTAGTCCTCGGTCGGCCAGACTTCGCGTTCGATGTCCCGCGGGTGGGCCATGAACGCGGCACCCGGCTGGACCTGGGTGGCGTGCGCCAGCATCGCCGCGTCCCGCACGGCGAACTGCTCGGCGCACGCGATCCGGGTGGTGGTGGCCAGGGCGGGCGGGGTGTCCGGCCAGTCGGCGAGCAACTCGCCCATGGCCGACGGGACACCGCGCTCCGTCATGGCGTCGTGCAGCGTCTGGAACCAGGCCCGGGAGAGCGCCAGGTGGTAGTAGAGCTTGGACGGCTGCCAGGGCTCGCCCGCCTCGGGGTAGCGGTCCGGATCGGCGCCGGCCTCGAAGGCCGCCACGGTGACCTGGTGGGTCATCACATGGTCCGGGTGCGGGTAGCCGCCGGTTTCGTCATAGGTGATCACCACCTGCGGGCGGAACTCCCGGATCAGTGCGACCAGCGGCGCCGCCGCGACCTCGACCGGCCGGGCGGCGAAGCAGCCCTCGGGCAGCGGCTCGTCCGGGCCCGGCATCCCCGAGTCGACGAAGCCGAGGAACCGCTGGTCCACCCCGAGGATCCCGCGCGCGGCCGCCATCTCCTCGCGCCGGATCCGGGCGATGTCGGCCCGGACCTCCGGGCGGTCCATCGCCGGATTGAGCACCGAGCCGCGCTCGCCGCCGGTACAGGTGGCGACCAGGACCTCCACGCCCTCGGCCGCGTACCGGGCGAGGGTGGCCGCACCCTTGCTGGACTCGTCGTCGGGGTGCGCGTGCACGGTCAGCAGGCGAAGGCCGCCGGAGTGCGCGGGGGCGGCACCGGTGACGTGCTCGGCAGAGCCTGGGTGCTTGGTGAACATGGGTACCTCCGTGATGGGCCGCAAGGAATGTGAGGGAACGGCAGGGAGCGTAGCGAGCGGGCGACACGGCACGAAGGCGGCCTTGTCAGGCGCTCGGACGGGTCTTCGGGTAGAGCAGGGCGGGCCCGATCGCGAGGGCTGACAGGGCCAGCACCCACCAGAAGGTCTCCCCGAAGGCCGCACCGGGCCGGTCCGTGTGACCGTGCTGCGCCTGCTGGAGGGCCAGCGTCAGCACCGCCGTACCAATCGCCCCGCCGACCCGGTTCAGCACGTTGACCGCGCCGGCCGCCGCCGGCACCTGGGCCTTCTCGACGCTCCCGTACACCGCCGCCAGGCCGGGGATCGCGATGATCCCCATGCCGGCGCCGCGCAGCGCCAGCGAGCTTGCGATCAGCCAGTCGGCCGGGTCGGAGCCCGTGCCGAGCCGGGTGAACGCGAGCGTGCCGACCAGCGAGCAGGCGATGCCGATCAGGATCAGCGGACGCGGCGCGATGCGGTCGGTTATTCGGGCGGCCAGCATCGCGGTGACCGCCGTGCCGAGGGCCTGCGGCGCGAGGAGCAGGCCGGCCTCCACCGCGCTGGCGTGCTTCACCTGCTGGTAGTACAGCGGCACCAGGAACATCGAGCTGTAGAGCGCGGCGCCCTGCAGGAAGCTGTTCGTGGTCGCCACGGTGAAGCCGCGCCGGGCGAACAGCCGCAGGTCTATCAGCGGCGTACGGACGCCGGCGCGCCCCACCCGCAGCGCGTACCCGCCGTAGACCGCCACCAGCACCGAGCCGGCCACGAGGACGGCCCAGCCGGCCGGTCCGCCGTCACCGATCGTCGAGAGCCCGTAGACCAGTCCGGTCAGGCCGGGTGACAGCAGGACCAGGCCGGTCACGTCCAGACGGGGCCTCGGCGCTCCTGACGCCTCCTCCACCGGCAGCCAGCGGCTGGCCAGCAGCAGGGTGAACAGCCCGACCGGCACGTTCAACAGGAACATCCAGCGCCAGTCGAGGTGCTCCAGCACCAGTCCGCCGAGGATCGGCCCGAGCACGGGGGCCAGGCTGATGGGGAGCATGAGGGTGCCCATCACCCGCCCGACCCGGGACGGCCCGGCCGCCTGTACGATGATCGCTTGGCCGAGCGGCTGAATCATGCCCCCGCCGATCCCCTGCAGCACCCGGAAGGCGATCAGACTGCCCGTCGACCACGCCAGGCCGCACAGCGCCGATCCGAGTACGAACAGGACGACCGAGGCGAGCCACGCCCGCCGCGCCCCGAAGCGGCCGGCGGCCCAGCCCGAGAGCGGCATGGTCAGCGAGATCGCCAGCAAGTACCCCGTGGCCACCCACTGCACGGCCGCGATCGAGCTGTGCAGGTCGCGGCCGACGGAGTCGATCCCGACGTTGACGATCGTGGTGTCCAGCAGCGCGAGCACCGGGCCGAGCGCGAGCACCCCGGCCATCTTCCACAGACCCTGCGGAATCGGCTCCGGCGCTCCCGCCCGATCCACCCCTCGCCGACCCTTCGCGGTGACCGATGCGGTCATGCGCCCTCCCCTGAGACGTGCCTGGAGTCGCCCGTCCAGCGGCTCCTCCGGCGGCCGTTCCGACCACCCGAGATGAACTTAGGGCCGACCCACTGATTAGGTCAAGCCTAATTACTGTGCTCGACCTATCGAACTGCGCTACGCTCCTGCCATGACCGGGACCGGGACCACCACGAACCTGCGCGAGCTCAACAAGCGCCGCACCCGCGAGGCGATCTCGCACGCCGCGACCAGGCTCTTCATCGACCAGGGCTTCGACCGGACGACCATCGCCGAGGTCGCGGCCGCCGCGGGCGTCGCCAAGATGACCGTCACCAACCACTTCCCGCACAAGGAGGACCTCTTCTTCGACCTGCACGAGGAGATCGTCCGCCGACTCGCCCGGGCCGTCGCCGGGCGCGCACCGGGCGAGTCCGCCCTCGCCGCACTGCGCCGCGACTGCCTGGCCGGGATCGACCGGCACGATCCCCGCCTCGGCTTCTCCGGCCCGGCCTTCGCCCGGACGGTCGTCGACAGCCCCGCCCTGACCGCCCGGCTGCGCGAACTGCACGAGCAGGGCGAGACCACCCTCGCCGAGGCCCTGGCCGAGGCCGTGCACGAGAGACCCGTCGGCTTCGAGAGCCGGGTCGCCGCCGCGCTGCTCGCCGCCGTCGACCGGGCGCTGTTCACCGAGGTGTTCCGCCGCACGCTGGCCGGCGAGACGCAGGCCTCGATCGCCACCGCCGTGCGGCCCTCGGCGATCCAGGCCTACGACCGACTGCAGGGCGCCCTGGGCGGCTTCGCCGTACGGGAGGCCGACGATCCCCTACCGGAAGGCCCTTGACGCAAAGTTGACCTGCCCACGGCAGAAGGTTGACGATCACCGCCTCTATGGTCGGCGCATGTCCTCACAGCCCATCAGGCCCACCGCCCTGCCGGTCCTGCCGTACCGCAAGCCCACCCGGGGCCGGGACTACTGGGTCCTCAACGACGTCCTGCCCGACCCGGACGCCGTCCGCGAGCGCTGCCTGGCCCGCGGCGACTGGACCGAGGGCTACCCCCACCGCCCCGAGACCTGGCCCGGCCTGCGCACCATGCCGGGTCTGGAACCCGACGAGCTGGCCCGCGTAGAAGCGCAGGTCCGCAAGGCCACCGGCGCGTCCCGGCTCTGGGTGCAGAGCACCCCGGGCGGCGGCACGCTCAACCACAACTGCGTCCAGGTCGTCGGCGCCGGGGAATCGGAGTCCCGCCCGCACACCGACTCCCGTGCACTCTGCCGCTACGCCGCCGTGCTCTACCTCAGCCCGGGAGCGCCCAAGGACGCCGGTACCAGCTTCTACCGCCAGCAGTTCCCCGGCGGCCGCCTCGGCGGCAACCTGGTCAACGCCCCGCACAACAACCTGGTCGAGGCGCTCGGCACCCGGCGTGTGCCCGGCGACCACTTCGTCGAGGACATCCGCGTCCCCAACCGCTACAACCAACTGCTGCTCTACCACGCCAACCTGATCCACAGCGCCACCACCTACTACGGCGAGGAACTGGAGGACCGCCGGATGACGGCGGTGTTCTTCTGGATGGCCTGACACCCCCGAACCTCCACCCCATCGCACGGGCGCCCCACCGCTCACCCACCTACCGCTAACCGACCCACCGCTCAAGCCGCCCCGACGTGGGCCAAGCTCGCCCTGGTCAACGCAGCCGCCAACCGCGCCAGGTCGTTCCCCGCGACCAACCCCGCCAAGCGGTCTGACGTCCCCGGCAGCCCGAGCGTCCGGGCCTCCTCCAGCACCCGCTCGTCGAAGTACGGCCGCAGCGAGGGCCAGACCGCCTGGGCCTCGCGCCGGAAGATCCCGGCCCCGACCGGCCCGACCCGGGGGAACTCCTGCAGCAGCTCGCCGATCCGCCCCGGATCGCCGCCGGCTTCCTCCCGCAACCGCCGCAGGTCGCCGTGCCAGCGGTCGAGCAGCAGTTGGGCGCCCTGGCCGAGTGCGGTGGCGGTGCTCTCGTCGTAGCGCACGTAGTGCGCCCGGCCGAGCGCGGCGATCAGTGTGCCGCGCCGGGCGTCGACCATCGCGCGCGGCGTCCGCAGGCCTTCGACCGACAGCTCGCGGGCCGCCGCCGTGGCGATGTCGGCGCTGATCCGCACCGAGCACAGCACGGTCAGGACGAGCAACCGGTAGAGCGGCGAGGGCTTGTCCCGCAGCGCGATCCCGGCTTCCTCCGCGTAGGTGCGGCCGAACCGGTCCAGCAGCTCGGAAACGCTCAGTTCCATGGCCTCCACCTCCTTCCCCACGCTTGCCCCGATTCGCGGCGCCCGCACCCGGGGACGCTCGCCCCATGAACGAGCACCCCCAGACCGGGGCCTCCGCGGCCCGGGCCCCCACGACCCAAAACCCCACCCCGGCGCCCACCGCTCCCGAGGCCGTGCCACCCACCGAGGCGATCCGCCCCGACTGGGCCACGATCGACGAGCTGTCCACCCCCGAGCTCCTCCGCCTGATGAACGCCGAGGACCGTGCCGTGCCCGCCGCCGTCGCCGGACAGCTGCTGCGGATCTCCGCCGTGGTGGACGAGGTGGCCGCCCGGATGGCGCTTGGTGGCCGCCTGGTCTACGCGGGTGCGGGGACGGCCGGCCGGCTGGGGGTGTTGGACGCCGCCGAGTGGCCGCCGACCTTCGGCACCGATCCGGCCCTGGTCGTCGGGCTGATCGCGGGCGGCCGGACGGCCCTCACGGAGGCCGTCGAGGGCGCCGAGGACCGCCCCGATCTCGCCGAGGCCGATGTGGCCGCGCTCGGACTCACTCCCGCCGACACCCTGGTCGGCGTCTCCGCCTCCGGCCGGACACCGTACGCGGTGGCGGCGGTCCGGGCCGCGCGGGCCGTCGGAGCGCTGACCGTCGGCCTGGCGTGCAATCGCGGTTCGGCGTTGGTGGCCGCCGCCGAGCTGGGCATCGAGGTGGAGGTCGGCCCGGAGGTGCTGGCCGGGTCGACCCGGTTGAAGGCGGGCACCGCGCAGAAGCTGGTGCTCAACATGCTGTCGACGGCCGTGATGGTCCGCCTTGGCCGGACGTACGGGAACCTGATGGTCGACGTCCGGGCCACCAACGCCAAGCTGCGCGAGCGCGCCCGCCGGATCGTCGTCGAGGCCACCGGTGCCGACGAGGAAGCGGTGCGCAGCGCGCTGGCTGCAACCGGTGGGCGGGCGAAGGACGCTGTCCTGGTCCTACTCGCGGATGTGAACGCGTCGACCGCTGCCCGCCTCCTCACCGCCGCGAACGGACGGCTGCGGGAGGCGCTGAGGGCGGCCGCCGCCGACCGATGAACCGGCTCCGCGCAGGCAGCGGCCGAACCGGCGCGCGTGTCCCGTCCGCGCTAAGGGCGTCCGCCAGTAGGTCATCGGATGCGTGGGCTTCGAGGGCGGGTGTTCCAGCGGTAGAGGGTCCAGGCGCGTCGGATCAGGCAGCGGACGGTGATGACGGTGGCGGCCAGGGCGAGGAAGAACTCGACGGCCGCTCTCCGGCGTTCGGTGCAGCGCCGGAGCTTGCCGAAGTTGTTCATCCAGGCGGTTGGGTCGGCCGCGCGGCGAGGTGCCTGCCCGTGACAGGTCCTTTTCCGCGCGGCCTCCCGCCGAACCGGACATGACAGTTTCCTGGTCATCCGGCTCTCCAGTGATCACGACGTGAGTGATCTGGCCGTTCGTTCCTTGTGGATGCGGTCATGGCAGGCGGTGCAGGCCACGAGGGTCTTGCGCCGCCGGTCGAGCATGACGCGCGCCCAGTCGGACGGCGGCCATCCGGCACGAGCGAGATCGGCCAGGGCACGGACGTGATGCACCTGGACATCACCGGTGGCCCCGCAGATCTCGCATGTGTCCGACAGAAGCCTGGTGATCAGCTCCTTCTGCGGGTAGTCCACCCAGACAGGCCGACGATCAGTGATCTTCGCCGATCGCTGCTGCTGGAGAGGGATTCCACCGAACCGCGCCACCAGTGGCTTCCTGTTCGTCCGCTCGATCCGGGCCTCGAAGCAGACTCGGGGCCCGTTTGGTGTGTCGATCCTGGCCTTGTGCTTGGCGGCCATCTTCGACACGGTCGAACGGTGCTTGCCCGCAAGGGTCTTGAGCATGGAGGTCTCCATGACCCATTGCAGGCGGTGCAGCCGGAAGACGTCTCCGGCAAGCAGGTAGTACTGGACGATGCCCCGGTAGACGGCCCCGAACGTGGCGACGATCGCGTGATCGCTGCCGTTGGTCAGTTCCGTTCGCTTCGCGGGCTTTCCGCGGGCGAGGTAGGGCTCGCATTTGGCCTTGATCACGTCCCGGGGGACACGAAGGGCGATCTGGCCGTTGACCCTGCGGTAGCGGCCGGTCTTCTTCGTGTCGTTGTGCTGGGTCGTGACCTCGTAACCGAGAAACCGTGCCGCCCGGGTGCGGGCGTGGGTGATCAGCGTCTTCTCCTGGGAGAGTTCCAGCTTGAGTTCGTCACGCAGGAACTCCGCCAGACGGCGTTTGATCTGCTCGGCTTCGGCCTTCGGTCCGGTGAATCCAAGGAGATGGTCATCCGCGTAGCGAACATAACGCAGCCGCCGATATTCCGGATCGTTCGGATCCGCGCTCGGCAGGCCGGTCATCCGCTGACGCAATGTCCGGGCCTGGGGCCGTTCACCGCGCCGGCGGGCTTTCGCCAGCAGATTCTGCAACTCCAGATATGCCGGGTTTCTGGCCCGGCGCTCTCCATAGGTGTACTCCGGGATCAGAACTTTCTCGACGAACTCGTCCAACTTGTGCAGGTAGATGTTGGACAGGATCGGGGAAGCCACTCCGCCTTGCGGCGCTCCGGAGAGCGTGGCGCCCCATTTCCAGTCCTCCAGGTATCCGGCCGTCAGCATGTTGCGCACCAGCCGCAGGAACCGCTGGTCATGGATCTTCTCGCCGAGGATCGACAGCAGGACCTGGTGGTCCAGGCTGCCGAAGCAGTCGGCGATGTCCCCTTCGATGAACCAGGAAGTCCCGGTCCAGGTGTGGGCCACCTCCCGCAGTGCGGTGTGGCAGCCCCGTCGGGGACGGAATCCATGGGATCGATCGGAGAACGTCGGCTCGTAGTACGCCTCCAGGAGCAAGCGGACCACCTCCCCGACGAGCTTGTCCGACCAGGTCGGCAGGCCCAGAGGACGCGTACTCCCGTTCTTCTTCGGGATGTGCACGCGCCTGACCGGCCGGAAGCGGTAGCGCTCGTGGCGCATCGCCTCGATGATCCGGTCGATCTTCCGCTGGGACATGCCGTCCACGGTTTCCGGCGTGACCCCGGGCGTCATCGCGCCATGATTGGCGTAGATGCGACCGTAGGCCAGCAGATACAACTGCGGGTTGAACAACTGCCGATACAGTTCGTCGCACGGCAGGCCACGCCTGCCGCGCTCACGCAGGACACCCAGCACCGTTGCGGCGCTCTGCATTTCGCATACCTCCCCATATCCGGGTGTCCGAATCACCTGGCCCCCTTCGCCCTGCGGACGGCTTTCCCGCCCTCCCCGGCCGGGCGTGACTCCGGCGACTACTACGGGGCCTCCGTCGCCATAGGACTCGCGTCCCGTAGGCGATCCCACGTTCGTCCCTGTCTGTACGTTCTAGCGCGACTTAGGCGTCCCACTCATCTCCTTGAATGTCCTCGCTGGACATCGCTCCGAACCCCGGAAGTTGCACCAGTTGACACAATCGAAACCGGTGCAGGGTCGGCGTCGGTTTCAGCTGTCTTTCCGACGGATGGGAACTTGCATCTTCTGGAGATTAGGCTTCAAACAATCCAGTCTTCGCCATATCGCGCGGGCCGCCCGGCACACCGCCCCGGACAACTGGGCCCAGTCACCGGTTTTCTGACATGCTCTTGTCCCCTTCACCTTTCGGATCCAGGTAAGTCATTCGGCCCAGGAACCTCCTTCCGAGTTCCTCCCGGCTGAACCGGGGATACAAACAGAGCGCCTCGTGGCGCACTTCGTGCGCTCGACGACCCACCGGCCGTCGGTCTGGATCTGGGTCTTCGCGCCGCGCGGGGCGATGCGGGCGTCGATCCTCCGGCCGGCCAGGTCGTCGTGGACGATCCGGTAGTCATAGCCGGCGTCCAGGGTGAGACGCGGGTGCTCCGGCAGCGGTCCGAGGACCTGTTCGAGGGCGGTGAAGCGGTCGAGGGTGGCGGGCAGCAGGGTATGGTCGCGGGTGTTGGCCGGTGCCGGCTCGGTGACCAGGGGAATGCCGGTGCCGTCGGTCAACTGCGAGCGTTTCAACCCGAGTTTGGCACGGTCGACCGGGCTCTTCCCTGCGCATTCACCGCCGGAGGGCGCCTTGGTGATGCAGCCGTCGGCGCTCAGGCGGTCGAGTTCGAGGCCGATCATGCGGTCGTAGGCGGCGAGCGCGAGCAGTCGCAGGCTCTCCATCACGCCGTCGGCGATCCACTCGTCGCGGCGTCGGCGCAAGGTGGTGGCCGAGCAGTGCTCGTCGGCGACGCGTTCGTATCCGCAGCCGAAGACCAGGACCTGCACCAGCCGGTCGAAGACGACGGCGTCGCTGATCCGAGGGTTGTGACAGCCCAGCGGGTGCCGGTCCTCGCGCACGGGCAGGAGCGCGAGGAACTGGTCGCGGATCGGGTCGAGAATGCATGATGGGACGGCAGGCACGGATCCCCCGGTGATCATGAGGCGTAGAGAACTCCATGATCGGGCGGGCCGTGCCTGCTCTGCTGTTACCGCCCACCACGCCTCCTGGCGGACGCCCTTAGCAATCGAGCGATGATCGGTCGTGGCGACGGACCCGCGAGGGCGGTTTGCCGTCGGGAGGGCCGAGTAGTGCCCCACGTGCTCGGCCGAGAATTGACAGTTCGTTACTCGCCACTACTGGGTTCTCTGGTACGTCTGACCGAAACGGTCGAAACCTGACAGGGCGCGCATGCCCCACGCCTCCGAATTTGCGTTAGAACGCGCTCCAACTCCTAGGGTCCGAAGCATGCGATACATCAAACTCGGAACGACCGGTCTGGAAGTCTCCGCCATCACCCTCGGCTGCATGAGCTTCGGTGAGCCGGACCGGGGCGGCGAGCCCTGGTCGCTGGGCGCGGACGCCAGCCGGGACATCATCAAGCAGGCCCTCGAGGGCGGCGTCAACTTCCTCGACACAGCCAATGGGTACAGCGCCGGAAGCAGCGAGGAGATCGTCGGTCAGGCGGTCAAGGACTTCACCCGGCGCGAGGAGGTCGTTCTCTCCACCAAGGTCTGGATGCGGATGCGCCCCGGCCCAAACGGCGCCGGGCTGTCCCGCAAGGCGATCTTCGCCGAGCTCGACGCCTCCCTGAAGCGGTTGGGGACCGACTACATCGACCTCTACCAGATCCACCGCTGGGACTACGACACCCCGATCGAGGAAACCCTCGAGGCGCTGCACGACGCGGTCAAGTCCGGGAAGGTCCGCTACATCGGAGCCTCTTCCATGTACGCCTGGCAGTTCGCCAAGGCCCTGTACCTGGCTGACCTGAACGGCTGGACCCGGTTCGTGTCGATGCAGGACCACTACAACCTCATCCACCGAGAAGCAGAGCGGGAGATGCTCCCGCTCTGCGCCGACCAGGGCATTGGCGTGATCCCGTGGAGCCCGCTGGCGCGAGGCAGGCTGACGCGGGTCCGGGACACCGCCACGGCGCGTGCCGAGACCGACGAGGGCGGCAAGATCCTCTACCGCGACGGGGACCAGGCAGTGGCCGAGCGCGTCCACGAGATCGCGGGCAAGCGGGGTCTGTCCCCGGCCCAGGTCGCCCTGGCCTGGGTCATGCGCAACCCGGCGGTGACCTCGCCCATCGTCGGGGTCACCAAGCCGGCCCAGCTGGCCGACGCGGTCGCCGCGGTGGACGTCGAACTCGACGAAGACGAGGCCGCCTACTTGGAGGAGCCCTACCAGCCGCACGAGGCCGCCTACTTGGAGGAGTCCTTCTACAAGTCGCGCCCTGTGGCGGGCTCCCGGTAGTCCGGGCTACCGTCGGGCCTTCGACGAGTCCTTGGCCTCGGCCCTCTTGGGCCCGGCGGTGCTTGCGGGCGGTCGCGCGCAACTGCATGATCTGCCCGCTGCGCGGCCGCGCCGCGCACCATGGCGCCCCGCTCACCGGGCCTGGGTGGCCGGGCGGGCGGGGCGCGGTGGTGGGCAGCGTCAGTGCCCGGTGCGGTGGTGGCGGATCTCGTCGAATCCTTCGTGGAGAAGGAGGGCGCGAGCGGAACGGGCCATGCGGCCCTGCCTGCTGCCAGCACCTGCAGCACCTACTGGCGGACGCCCTAAGCCAGCCGCAGGTCCGCCGCCGCCACGATGTCACCGAGGCGAGGGAAGTCCAGGTCCACGGACGCCCAGTGTTCGTCCGCCGTGAGCGCGGCCATCGCGTCCTCGACGAACACCAGCTCGTACCCGTGGTCGGCGGCCGCTCGGGCACTCGACTCAACGCCGAGGTTGGTGGCGATCCCGGTGAACACCAGGGTCTGCACGCCTCGCGACTGCAGCAGCTCGTGCAGTCCGGTGCCCTGGAAGGCGCCGATGGTGCGCTTGGTGACGATCTCGTCGGCCACCGCCTCGACCTCCGCGACGAGTTCGCTTCCGGGCGGCTGCTCGGCGACGTTCAGCCGCTCGACCCGTACGGCGACGACCGGGGCACCGGCGGCTCGGAAGGTCCGGGCGAGCTCCAGCGAGGTCGCGACCACCTCCGAACCGGTGCGCGGCGCAAGCGGGTTGGCGACGATCCGGTCCATCAGGTCGATCAGGACCAGCGCCGTGCGGCGGGGGTCAAGGGCGGTCATGGGCGGTCATGGGCCTCACGCTAGCCCATCCTCCGCTCGGGTCGGGCCCGCCGCCTCCCGGGCAGCCTCCCCGCCGACCTTCCGGTCCATCTCACAGCCGATCTCCCCGGCGACCTCCCGAGCAGCCTCCCGGTCGATCTCCACCCGGAAGCCTTCGACCAACACGCGGAGCCCGTAGTCGAAGTCGGCGTCGTGGTCGGTCATCCGCAGCACGTCGGCCGCCTCGCGCAGCAGCGGGAGCTCGCGCAGCGCTTCGTCCGGGAACGGCGGCCGGTCGCTGTCCGCGGTGTCCTGCCGCCAGGCCTGCTCCTCGGTGACCCAGCCCATGATGTACCGGTCGACGGTCAGCAGCAGCCGTAGCGCCGTGCGCGGGCTCAGCCCGGACCGACAGAGGGCGCTCAACTGTGCTTCGACTGCCGGGAGTTCGTCCTCAGTGGGCAGGGTGCCGGCGTGCACCCGGGCGCCGTCGCGGTAGGCGAGGAGGGCGTGGCGCTTGGCGCGGGCGTCGGCGGTGATCCACTCGGGCCAGCGCTCGGGGTCCGGCTCGCGGTCGGGCGGGAGGGCGTCGGCGAGCATCGCTTCGGCCATCAGGTCGAGCAGTTCCCGCTTGTTCCTGAAGTGCCAGTACAACGCCGGGGACTGGACGCCTAGTTCGCGGGCGAGCCGCCGGGTGGTCAGCCCGTCGATGCCCTCGTCGTTGAGCAGGCGCAGGGCGGTTCGCACCACCTCGTCACGTTGCAGCGCCATTCGATCAGCCTCCCGGGTAAACCGATTGCCGGAGCCACCTTATCGCCGATAAGTTCCCGAGCTGGAATTTATCGGCGATAAGGAGAGCCGTCGCGACGCCGCCGGCCACGAAGGGATCCGCTCCCACATGTCCTCCATGCCCTCCACCCCCGACCGCTCCTGGTCTCGGCTTCTCCCGAACACCGCGCCCTGGCGCTCCTCCCGGGGCTTCCGGCTGACCTGGACCTCCGGCACGGTCACCCTGCTCGGCTCGGTCTTCACCATGACGGCAGTCCCCCTGCAGATCGCCGACCTCACCCACTCGCCGCTGGCCGTGCGGCGGTCGGCGCGGTCGAACTCGTACCCACCGTCCTCTTCGGCCTCTACGGCGGCGTCCTCGCCGACCGCGCCGACCGCCGCACGGTGGCCCTGGTCACCGAGGTCGCCCTGGCCGCGCTCAGCGCGCTGCTGCTGGCCAACGCCCTGCTCGGCACCCCCGCCGTCTGGCCGCTCTACCTCGCCGCCGGGGTGGCGGCGGCCCTGCAGGGCGTCCAGCAGCCCTCGGTCGAGGCGATGATCCCCCGACTGGTCCCGCCCGATCAGCTGGTGGCGGCCGGGGCCCTGCTCTCCCTGCGCTGGAGCATCGGCGGAGTGGCCGCACCGGCCGCCGCCGGACTGCTGATCGCGGCCGCCGGCGCCCCGGCGGCCTACCTGGTCGACCTCGGCTCCTTCCTCCTCTCCATCGCCCTGCTGGCCCGGGTCCGACCCGTCCCCTCCGACCGGGACGCCGAGAAGCCGCGGCTCAGTGACTTCGTCGAGGGCGCCCGCTACGCCGCCCGACGACCGGATCTGATCGGCACCTACCTGGCCGACCTCGCGGCCACCGCCTTCGCCCTGCCCACCGCGCTGTTCCCCTTCCTGGCGGAGGATCTGGACGCGACGTGGGCGCTCGGGCTGCTCTACTCGGCCGGCGCGGCCGGAAGTCTGGTCGCCGCCGCGACCGGCGGCTGGACCGGGCGGGTCCACCGACACGGCCGGCTGGTCGTGTGCTCCGCCGCCCTGGTCGGTGCGGCGACGACTGCGGCCGCCTTGGCCCCGAGCCTGTGGGCCGTCCTGCTCTGCCTGACCGTCGCCGGTGGCGCGCACTGGATCGGCGACACCTTCCGCAGCGCGATCTGGAACCATTCCATTCCGGACGGACTCCGAGGCCGGGCCCTCCGCCGAGCTCTGCTCCGAACCCTCCTCCGAACCCACCGGGGAGCCCACGCCCTGATGCGCGCACCACCACCGACACGACCGGCCGCACCGAGCGGATCAACGTGGCGGACGAGGCTCGCAGAGGACCGACCCCGCACACCACCCGTACCACCGACCCGACACCCACCGGCCTTTCCCGGTACCGACCAGACGCCCCCTCACAGCGTGAGCGCCCGCGCCGATGCGCTGATCGGCGCCGGGAGTTCGGTCCGGCCGCGTAGGTAGCGGTCTACCGCCGCAGCCGCCGCCCGTCCCTCGGCGATCGCCCAGACAATCAGCGACTGCCCGCGCCCGGCATCGCCCGCGACGAACACGCCCCGCGTCGCGGTGCCGAATCCGTCGTCCCGGGCCAGCGTGCCCTCCGGGCCCGTGGCGAGGCCCAGTTGGGCGAAGAGCCGCTGGTCCGGCTCCGGCCCGGTGAAGCCCAGCGCAAGCAGCGCGAGCTGCCCGGGCAGGCTCCGCTCCGTACCGGCCCGCGGGCTGCGGTCAGCGGCCTCGGCTCCGGTTCCCGTTCCGGTTCCGGTTCCGACGACGGCTCCAACGCCCGCTCCGGTACCACCCCCAGCCCCAGCCCCGCTCTCACCGCGACCACCACCTCCACCGCCCCCTCTACCTCCACCGCCCCCTCCGCCCCCGCCTCCCGCTTCGGCGAAGCGGACGGCGGCGAGCCGGCCGTCCGGGCCCGGCTCGAAGCCCACGGTGGCCGCCGCGAACACCCGCGGCCCGGCCACGGCGGCACCGGACTCCTCGTGCGAGGTGGTCTCCCGGTACACCTTGGGGTGCACCGGCCAGGGCTGCCCGGGTGCCCGGCCGTCCGGCGGGCGTGGGTTGATGTCCAGTTGGGTGACCGAGGCGGCGTGCTGGCGCAGCGCCGTCCCCAGGCAGTCGGCCGCGGTGTCCCCGCCGCCGACGATCACCACGTGGCGGCCTTCCGCGGAGACCGGGGAGGCGGCGCAGTCGCCTTCGTCGACGCGGTTCGCCCAGGTCAGGTAGTCCATTGCCGGATGTACTCCGGGCAGTTCGCGGCCGGGTACCGGCAGTTCGCGGCAGGCGGTCGCGCCCACCGCGACGATCAGGGCGTCGTATCCGGCCCGGAGTTCCTCGCCCGTGACGTCCCGGCCGACCCAGACGCCGGTGTGGAACTCCGTTCCCTCGGCGCGCAGTTGGTCGATCCGGCGGTCCAGCCGGTGCTTCTCCAGCCGGAACGGCGGGATGCCGTACCGGAGCAGCCCGCCCGGGCGGTCGGCCCGCTCGTACACCGTGGTGGTGTGCCCGGCGCGGGTCAGCTGCTGAGCGGCGGCCAGCCCGGCCGGGCCCGAGCCGATCACAGCGACCCGGCCCCCGCCGCGCCGCTCGGGCGGGCGCGGGCCGTCCCAGCCTTCGTCCCAGGCCCGGTCGGCGATGGCCAGTTCGACGTTCCTGATGGCCACCGCGGCCCCGTCGATGGCCAGGACGCAGGCGCTCTCGCAGGGGGCCGGGCAGAGCCGCCCGGTGAACTCCGGGAAGTTGTCGGTCGCCAGCAGCCGGGCCGCCGCGGCCTGCCAGTCCCCTGCGGCCACCAGGCGGTTCCACTCCGGTACGAGGTTGCCGAGCGGGCAGGCGTTGTGGCAGAACGGCAGCCCGCAGTCCATGCACCGCTCGGCTTGGCCGCCGACTACCGGCAGCGGGGAGCCCGGCCGGTACACCTCGTTCCAGTCCCCCAGGCGCTCGCGCGCGTCCCGGCGCGCCCGCTCTGCACGCGCGGTGGTGAGGAAGGCCATCCGGTCTGCCATCGCGGCCTCCGGCGGGGCGTGCCGACACGGACCAGGCGGCCCACCCGGCGGCGCGCCCCCGTGTGGCCACCGTACGCCTGCGAAGGAGCGCGCGAAAGCGGCAGTTGTGCGGCCTGCCCGGCCGTCCTCCGGACCCGCCCGGAAGCGTCGTGAGCACGCCAGGGAGAATCCTCGGTATGACCCATATCGTGCTGATCGCCGAGGACGACCGGGCCATCCGCGATTCGCTCGCCCGAGCGCTGATGCTGGAGGGCTACCGGGTGCGGATCGCCGCGAACGGCACCCAGACCCTGGCCGTGCTCGCCGAGCAGCGACCGGACGTCCTGCTGCTCGACGTGATGATGCCCGAGCCGGACGGCCTGGAGGTCTGCCGCCGGCTGCGCGCCGCCGGCGACCGCACCCCGGTGCTGATGCTCACCGCCCGGGTCGAGGTGCCGGACCGGATCGCCGGCCTCGACGCCGGGGCCGACGACTACCTGGTCAAACCCTTCGACGTGGACGAGCTGTTCGCCCGCCTGCGCGCCCTGCTGCGCCGCAACCCGCCCGCGCCCGCCGCCGAGGTCCTGAGCGTCGCGGACCTGCGGATCGAGCCGGCCGCCCGCCGGGCCTGGCGGGCCGGCCAGGAACTCGAACTCTCCCGCACCGAGTTCGACCTGCTGGAGCTGCTGGCCCGGCACGCCGGAGCCGTCCTCGACCAGGCCACCCTGTACGAGCGGATCTGGGGCTACGACTTCGGCCCCGGTTCGAAGAACCTCGCCGTCTTCATCGGCTACCTGCGCCGCAAGCTCGACCACTCGGGCCTGCCCCCGCTGATCCACACCGTCCGCGGCGTCGGCTACACGCTGCGCGAGCCGTGACCGGCCCGGCCCGCCGCCGTCCGCGGCTGCCGCGCCCGGGCCTGCGCACCACGCTCTCGCTCGCCTTCGCCGCGATCGCCGCCCTGGTCGCGGTGCTGATCGGCGCGCTCGGCTACCACGCCGCCGCCCGGCTGATCCGGGACGACGAGACCGCCGACTTCTCCGCGGCCGTCGAGTCCGTCCACCGGCAGGTCGAACGCGAGAACCTCTTCCCGGGGGACTTCGTCGGCCCGAGCGGTCTCAGCGACGACCTGCTGCGGCCGATCCGGGTGACCTCGCAGGCGCTCGACCCCGACGCCCGGGTGCTGCCCGGCACCGGCCGGCTCGACCTGCCGCCCAGCCCGGCCGACCGCGAACTCGCCCGGGCCGCGGAGCCCGGCCGCACCGCCACCGGGCTGCGCCGCCTGCACGGCGACGCCCTCCGGGTGGGCGTGGTCTCGCTCGGCGGCCACCGCGGCGCGGTCCAGATCATCCAGCAGGTCGAGCCGACCGAGCGCCTGCTGGCGGCCCTGCGGATCCGTACGGCCGCCCTGGTGGCGGTCGTGGCGCTGCTCGCCGGCGGGGCCGGCCGGCTGTCGGCCCGGCGGATCACCGGTCGGCTGGTCCGGCTCACCGACGCGGCCGAACTGGTCGCCGCCAGCGGCCGGCTCGACGTCCCGGTGCCCGCCGCCGGGAAGGACGAGGTGGGTCGGCTCGGCCGGGCCTTCGACCGGATGCTGGTCCGTCTGGCCACCGCCAAGGAGAACCAGCGCCGGCTCGTCCAGGACGCCGGGCACGAGCTGCGCACTCCGCTGACCAGTCTGCGTACCAACCTCTCGGTGCTCCCCGCGATGGACCGGCTGCCGCCCGCCGAGCGTGCCGCGCTGCTGGCCGATCTGGCCGAGGAGGCACGGGAGTTGACCCTGCTGGTCGAGGAACTGGTGGCGCTCGCCGCGGACCGCAGGGCGGACGAGCTGCCGACCGGGGTGGTGCTGGCCGAGGTGGTCCGCGAGGCCGCCGCCCAGGCCCGGCGGCGCAGCGACCGGGAGATCCGCGTGGACGCGGACGACACCGTCGTCACCGCCCGTCCGGACGCGCTGGCCCGCGCGGTGGGCAATCTTCTCGACAACGCCGCCAAGTTCGACCCGGCGGGGGCGGGGCCGATCGAGGTCGTGGTGCGCGGCCCGCGGGTGGAGGTGCGCGACCGCGGTCCCGGCATCGAGGAGGCCGACCTCGACCGGGTCTTCGACCGCTTCTACCGGGCCACCGCCGCCCGCAGCCTGCCCGGTTCGGGGCTGGGCCTGGCCATCGTGCACGAGGTGGCCCGCTCGCACGGCGGCACCGCCTTCGCCGCCAACCGGGAGGGCGGCGGAGCGGTCATCGGCTTCACACTCGGGTCCTGACCGCGGCGGGGGGGGGGGGGGGGGGGGGGGCCCCGCCCCCCCCCCCCCCCCCCACGCCACGCGGCACCGCGCCGCGCCGCGCCACCTAACGCCCCGCCACGCCGCGCCACACCGCGCCCCGCCACGTCACACGGCGGCCAGCAGCCCTCGCCCGAGCCAGTCGGCGTTGTCCTTCACGCCCGGCAGGACGAAGAAGTACCCGCCTCCGGTCGGCGAGATGTAGTCCACCAGCGGCTCGCCGATGAGCCGGGTCTGGGTGGCCTCGAACTGCCGCACCACGTCCTGCTGGTAGCAGCAGAACACCAGGCCCATGTCCAGGTTGCCCGCCTTGTCGATGCCCCGGTCGTAGTTGAAGCCCCGGCGCAGGATGCGCGAGCCGTCGGTGTCGGCGGTGCGCGGGTTGGCGAGCCGGATGTGCGCGTCGAGCGGGATCGCCTTGCCGTCCGGGTCCTTGGCGTAGTCCGGCGCGTCGGTCTCCTGGCGGCCGTCCAGCGGCGCGCCGGTGTCCCGGCGGCGGCCGAACATCTTCTCCTGCTCAGCGAGGGTGACGCGGTCCCAGAACTCGATCAGCATCCGGATGATCCGGATCACCTGGTAGCTGCCGCCGGTCGCCCAGCCGGGTTCGCCTGTTCCGTCAGTGACCCAGACCAGCCGGTCCATCTCGCGCGAGGAGGTGGTGTCCGGGTTGACGATGCCGTCCTTGAAGCCGAGCAGGTTGCGCTGCGCGCCGTCCGGGCGGGACTGGTTCTGGAAGCCGTCGATCCGCCAGAGGATCTGCATCGCGCCCCGGGTGTGCCGGGTGATGTCGCGCAGTGCGTGCAGCACGGTGTCCTGGCGGTCGGCGCAGATCTGCAGCGACAGGTCGCCGTGCAGTTCGGCGGCCTGCAGGTTGTCGTTGGGGAAGGTCTTCATCGGCGCCAGCCTGACCGGCTTGGCCTTGGCAAGCCCGTAGCGGTCGTCGAAGAGCGAGGCGCCGACGCCGACCGTGACGGTCAGGTTGTCGGTGGGGACGGTCGGGCCGAGGATGCCGCTGTCCGAGGGCGGCGCGCCGACGCCGAGGTCGGGCGGGGTGCCGCCGGTGGAGAGGAAGCGGATCCGCTCGGTCAGGGCCTTGAAGAGGTCTTCGAGGCCCTTGCGGTCCTGGGCGATGACCTGGCAGGAGACGAAGGCCGCGTAGCCCGGGGCCGGGGTGGTGACGCCGGCCTGGTGGTCGCCGTGGAACGGCACCGCCCCGTTCTTCGTCTGCCGGCTGTCCCCGGCGGAGGCCGGGTCGACGCCGAGGGTGAGGGCGCCGCCGGCGAGCACGGCCGCTCCGGCACCGGCACCGAGCGCGGCCCGCACGAAGCGGCGCCGGGCCGGTCCGGCCGGGCAGCCGCCCTGCGCGACGGTCTCGCCGACGACGGCCCGCCCGCCAGCCTCGACGGCGGCCTCGAGAGCGACCTCGGCAGTGGCCCCGACAGCGGCCGCCGCGGCGTGCGGGAACGGGCAGGAGCCGGCGGCTGCGGTGTGGTCGGTCATCAGGCGGCCTTCCGGATCTCGAGCAGGGCGGGGATGGGGGCGAGGTCTTCGAGCAGTTGGCCGGTGGCGCCGTCGAGCTGACGGCGGCTGTCGGCTGGGAGCCGGTCCACCGGGGTCCAGCCCTCGGGTCGCTGCGCGGCGGCCACGAGGTCGCCGACCCGCTTCATCCCGGCGTTCACCCGCACCAGCACCTGCGGGTCGCGCTCGTCGAGCAGCGGCTGCAGCAGCGTCAGCAGTTCCCGGGTGCCGGCCAGGTGGGCCTGGGCGGTGGCCAGGTTGGTGCCGCTGCCCATGTCGGCGTCGCCGGTCAGTTCGAACTGGAGGGTGTTCTCCAGGATTTCGTGGGCGCGCAGCGGCAGGTCGCCGGGGGCGAAGTCCTGCCCGGGGAAGTCGTGCACCAGCTTGGCGACGTCCTGCACCAGTTGGTCCGCGACGGGGGTCAGGTCGGCGGCGGACTGGTCGTGCCAGAGGCCGTACTCCAAGCGCAGGAAGCCGGTGAAGCCCGGGTCCTGGTACTTGTCGGGGAGGCCGTCCGGGCGCCCGTCGATCTTGCCGTCGAGGTCGGCGAAGGTGCCGTAGGCCGCGCCGAGCGAGGCGTACTGCAGGTGGGTGGTGAGCCAGTCGGCCTTGGCGGTGGCGAGCTCGCCGGAGTGCACGTCGGCCTGGAGCTTCTGGGTCTGTGTCACGAGCGTGGCGAGGCCCTGGACGACGTAGTCCTTGTAACTGTCGAGCGGGGCCTTGAGGTCGTCCTCGGAGACCGGCTTGACGGCCTTGACCTCGCTGCCACCGGTGACGTGCACCGCGCTGGAGGTGACGGGCTTCCCGCCGGTGGGCACGCAGCGCCAGGCGTAGTCGCCGGTGCCGATGGTGGCGGTCAGGGCCCGGGTGGTGCCGGGGGCGAGGCCTTCGATCTCGCCGTAGACCGCGCCGGTGGCCGGGTCGACCAGGTACACCTCGGAGACCTTGTCGCCGGTGTTGTGCATCTGGAACACCTGCTGGCCGGGCTGCGGGGAGCTGAATCCCCGGCCGCACTCCTGCTCGGAGACGGAGACGGTGGCCGAGCTGTCCTGCTTGCCGTCGCTGACCGCGATCACGGCGCCCGCCACCACGACCGGGACGGCGACCAGCGCGGTGGGCAGTACCCAGCGCGGACGGCCGGGGCGCACCGGCCCGGCCGCCTCCCCGGCGGCCGCGCCCTTCGCAGCCGAAACGTTCACGGAGCCCGCATCCGCATCCGCAGCCGCATCCTTCGCGGGGGCCGCCGCCGTCCCCGAGCCCGCAGCCGGAGCGCTGGCGCCACCCCGGACGCCCTCGATGAACGTCGCCATCACGACACCCAGGTACGCCACATAACCGACGACCTGCAGGACCGTCATGGTGACGGTCAGGTTGAGCGTGCCCTGGACGAGGGTGGCGTACCAGGACGAGGCGTCCAGGTGCCCGCTCAGGTCGAAGGCGTACGCGCTGCCGCCGCCGACCAGGCCGGACTCCTGCAGGTCGCGCAGGCCGTAGCCGAGCACGCCCGCCGCGACGACGATCAGACCGGCGCCGGTGATGGTGAAGAACCGGGTGAGGTTCATCTTCAGCGCCCGCCGGTACAGGCCCCAGCAGAGCGCGGTGGAGAGCACCAGGCCGACGGCCGCGCCGATCAGCGGCCCGGTGGACTCCCCGGCGGTGCGCACGTTGGTCCACAGGAAGAGGGAGGTCTCCAGGCCTTCGCGGGCGACCGCGAGGAAGCTGGTGAGGACGAGCGCGCCAGCGCCCATCGCCAGCGAGGCCCGGACCTTCTCCTTCAGGTCCGCGGAGAGGGTGCGCGCCGACCGGCGCATCCAGAACACCATCGCGGTGACGAAGCAGACCGCGATCAGGCTGAGCACTCCGCCGAACGCCTCCTGGGCGTGGCCGGAGAGGTTGGCGGCGGTGAAGGTGAGCACCGCTCCGAAGCTCAGGCTGAGTGCGAGGGCCGCCGCGACGCCCGTCCACACCTGGGGCAACCGGGTCTTCTGGCCCGCCCGGACCAGTGTGGCGATCAGGATCGACACGATCAGTCCGGCTTCCAGGCCTTCGCGTAGCCCGATCAGGAAGCTGGGAAACGCCTCATCCCACATGCAGCGGGCTCCTCCCCCGGGTCACCCCGGGCCGTCACCTGTCCTCGCGCCGCCGCGGTGGCGGTGGAGCGGCACAGCCGAGCGCCCCGGACGTCGTGGTCCAGGGCGCTTCGGCTTAGCTTAGGCAAACCTTAGAGCCGCGCTGGTCAACTGCACCCCCGCTTCAGGTAAGGGTTCGGTATGAGAAGGCCCGGGTGCTCGCCAAACCCGCAGGTCGGCACGCTCGGCGGCGCCGGCGGGCGCGGGTCACCCCCACCACTGCTCCGGCACCGGCTCCGGCTCGGCCAGGACCGTCACCGGTTCGGCGGAGCGCACGACCAGGTCTCCCGTCTCCGTCGCGTCGACCAGGTAGCCGCACTCGCGCAGCACGAGCGCGGCGGCAGCGCTCAGTGCCGCGCGCGCCTCCCGGGTCGGCGGCCCGTCCGGGTCCGCGCCCGGGCTCCAGCCGACCACCACGCCTTCGGGGTGACGGCCGATCCACAGCGGTGAGGGGCCCGGCGCGGTGTCGAACCCGGCGCGGGCCAGGGCGTCGGTGACGTCCTCGAACAGTTCACGGTGATCCACCATTGGCGCAGCGTAGGCCGTGGATCGCACGACCCCCGGGCGCGGCGCGCGCCGAAACGCTTCAGCGGCACCCGACCGCAGCATCGGCACCCGTTGGGCTGACCGGCGGCCAGCCGATCGGGCGTCAGGAACCCCCGTCCGGCCCGACACGAGCGGCCGGACGGCCCGATGGACGTGCACAGTCGGCCCCCTGCCGACAGCATGACAGAGTAAGCGCTCCATCACCCTGAGCAACGTGTCCAGCGGGCCCCCCGGGTCCGCGCGCCGGTCCGGCCGGCGGGCCCGTATCGAGAGGTCCCATGATCACAACACTTCGCCGGCCGGCGTTCTCGCCGGCGGGTCTCCAGCAGGCCGCGCCGAGGACGCCGGGGAGCCCGTCGTGAGCACCGACCAGCAGTCGCAGCCGGGACCGGTGACCAGCAGGCGCGCCAAGCCCGCCAACAAGGCCGAGGCGCTGGCCGACTGGACCGACGGCCGGCTCGGCATCTACGCCCTGGCCAAGTCCAACCTGCGCAAGATCTTCCCCGACCACTGGTCCTTCATGCTGGGCGAGATCGCGCTCTACACCTTCGTCATCATCATCCTGACCGGCGTCTGGCTCACCATGTTCTTCACCCCGAGCATGGGTGAGGTCGTCTACGACGGGTCCTACGTACCGCTCAAGGGCATCCCGATGTCGGAGGCCTACGCCTCCACGGTCAACATCAGCTTCGAGGTCCGCGGCGGCCTGCTGATGCGCCAGATCCACCACTGGGCGGCCGTCGTCTTCATCGCCGCGATGCTCACGCACATGATGCGCGTCTTCTTCACCGGCGCCTTCCGCAAGCCCCGGGAGATCAACTGGGTCTTCGGCGCGCTGCTGCTGATCCTCGGCATGTTCGACGGCTTCATGGGCTACTCCCTGCCCGACGACCTGCTCTCCGGCACCGGCATCCGGTTCATGGAGGGCGCGATCCTGTCCGTCCCGATCGTCGGCACCTACCTGCAGTTCTTCATGTTCGGCGGCGAGTTCCCGGGCACCGACATCATCCCGCGCCTGTTCACCGTCCACGTCCTGCTGATCCCGGGCATCATGCTGGGCCTGCTGGCGGCGCACCTGATCCTGGTCTTCTACCACAAGCACACCCAGTTCGCCGGGGCCGGCCGGACCAATGAGAACGTGGTCGGCATGCCGCTGCTGCCGGTCTACACGGCCAAGGCGGGCGGCTTCTTCTTCCTGGTCTTCGGCGTGGTCGCGGTCATGTCGGCGATCGCCACGATCAACCCGATCTGGGCGTACGGCCCCTACCGGCCCGACCAGGTGTCCACGGACGCCCAGCCGGACTGGTACATGGGCTTCTCCGAGGGCCTGATCCGCGTGATGCCCGGCTGGGAGATCAGCGTCTGGGGCGGCCACACCCTGAACCTCGGGGTGTTCATCCCGCTGATGGTCTTCCCGACCGTGCTGCTCGTCATCTGGTGCTGGCCGTTCCTGGAGGCCTGGGTCACCGGGGACCGCGGCGAGCACCACATCGCCGACCGGCCGCGCAACGCCCCGGTCCGCACGGCCTTCGGCGCGGCCTGGATGAGCCTCTACCTGATCCTGCTCGCCGGCGGCGGCAACGACCTGCTGGCCACCCACTTCCACCTCTCGATCAACGCGATCACCTACGCGGTGCGGGCCGGCTTCTTCGCCCTGCCGGTGGCCGTCTTCGTGGTCACCAAGCGGTGGTGCCTGGGCCTGCAGCGGCGGGACAAGGAGAAGGTGCTGCACGGACGGGAGACCGGCGTCATCAAGCGGCTCCACCACGGCGAGTTCATCGAGATCCACGACCCGCTGCCGCAGGGCCGGCGCTACACCCTCACGGCGCACGACCAGCCGCAGCCGACGGACCTGCCGCCCGAGGTGGACGAGAACGGGGTGGTCCGCAGGGCCGGCCTGTTGACGCGCGCCCGGGTGAAGCTGTCCCGCGGCTTCTACGGCCGGGACAGCCAGATCCCCAAGCCCACCGTGGAGGAGCATACGGAGGTCACCAGCGGCCACGGCCACCACTGATCCCCGCACCGGGCGAGGGCCCGCTGCGCCGGCAACGGCACAGCGGGCCCTCGTCGTCCGTGCGGACCGGGCGGCCCTGCGGGCTCAGCGCCGCAGGGCCGCCGGGACGACGGCGAACAGCGCCGCCGCCAGGGTGACGGAGAGGCAGAGCGCCGCCCAGCGGGTGCAGATCCGGCGGCACTCGCTGCGGTAGCGGGCGGCCAGCCGGCGGCAGCGTTCGACGGCGCGGTCGACGACCTCCTCGGCGTAGCGCAGCCGGTCGGCGGTGTAGGCCTGTTCGAGGTTCTCCCGTTCCGCGGCCGGCAGCCAGGGGAACTGCCCGGCGAAGGCGCGCGCGTCGCGCTCGGCCGCCGCGATCTCCGCCTCCCAGGCCAGGAAGCCCTCGATGCGGGCGAACTCCACCCGGGAGTCCACCCGGGCGCCGCTTCCGGCGGGCCTGCCCCGGCGAGGGTTCCGCGCTCTCGGCGGACGCTGCCTGCCACCCATGACCGCTCCTCATGTCGAGTCGTCCCGCCTGGTCGGCGCGCGGGAGTTGGCTCTGCGGCGGATCACTCCGCGAGCAGGCAACTACTACCAGTGACCGCCAGGGGGTGCCGGGCGACTCGCCGAACCCCCGGCAACACGGCCCCGCTCCCGGGCTGGAAAAAGCCGGCGGGTGGAAGGACCGGGTGGACGTCGGCGCGGCCACCTGCGCGGAGCCGCCGGCCGGCGCCCTGCTGCTGCGCCCGGACGGATACGTCGCCTGGGCCTCGCCCGTCGGCGAGGCGGATCCGGACGGTCCGACGCGGGCGCTGCGCACCTGGTTCGGCGACGCTCGCCCCTGAGTGCGCGCACCCAGCCCGACCGGGCACCCAGCCCGACCGGGCAGCCCGCCGTTCCGGCGCGTCTGACGCCGGGTCAACTATGGTCGTCGCCGGAACGTCCGGTCGGGACGGGCCCTCCACCTGACGAGACGGGGAAACGGTGCGGATCGGAATCATCGGCACGGGCATGGTCGGGCAGACGCTGGGGAGCAAGCTGGTCTCGCTCGGCCACCGGGTGACGCTGGGCTCCCGGAGCAAGGACAACGAGAAAGGGCTGGCCTGGGCCGCGCAGGCCGGCCCCGACGCTCGGTGCGGGACCTTCGCCGAGGCGGCCGCCTTCGGCGAGGTGGTGCTGAACGCCACCGGCGGGACGGTCGCCCTGGCGGCGCTGCGGGCCGCCGGGGCGGAGCACCTCGCGGGGAAGTTGTTGGTCGACGTCTCCAACCCGCTGGTGTTCGACCCGTCGGGCCAGGTGACCCTGGACCCGGTGAACACCGACAGCGTCGGCGAGCGGATCCAGCGCGAGTTCCCCGAGGCCCGGGTGGTGAAGGCGCTCAACACCATCAACTGCGAGCTGATGGTGGAGCCGGGCAGGCTGACCGGCGAGCACAACCTCTTCATCGCCGGGAACGACGCGACGGCCAAGGCCGAGACCGTCGCGCTGCTCGGCGAATTCGGCTGGCCGGCCGAGTGGATCATCGACCTCGGGGACATCTCGGCGGCCCGGGCGATGGAGATGCTGATGCCGTTCTGGCTGCGGATGATGCGGCACTTCGGCCACGCCGAGTTCAACTACTCCTTCCGGCGCCCCGCGTGACGCGGACGGGCCCGCCCCCTCGGTACGCCGTGGGGGCGGGCCCCCGGGCGGGTGGGAGCCGAGCCCCTCGGCGGTGAGGGAGAATGGACCCATGTCCCCACGTCGTCCAGCACCGCGCTCCGCCGCACCACGCTCCACCGCGCCCCGGCTGCTGCCCTCGTCCCCGTGCCCGTGCGGCCTGCCCGCCGCCTACGGCGACTGCTGCGGCCGACTGCACCGCGGCCGGACGGCGGCCTCCACCGCCGAGTCCCTGATGCGCTCCCGGTTCAGCGCCTTCGCCGCGCAGGACGAGGCGTACCTGCTGCGCACCTGGCACCCGGACACCCGGCCCGACGAGGTCGACTTCGACCCCGCGCTGCGCTGGACCCGGCTGGAGGTGGTCTCCACCACCGAGGGCGGCGCGTTCCACGCGGAGGGCACGGTCGCGTTCCGGGCGTACTGGACCGAGGGGGGCGAGGAGGGCGTGCTCGCCGAGCACAGCCGCTTCGTGCGGCACGAGGGCGCCTGGGTGTACGTCGACGCCCTCTCGCTCGGCTGAGCATCGCCGTTCAGGCCGCTGCCGTCGTCTCCTTGGCGACCGTCCCCTTCCGGATCGCCGTCACAGGTAGTCGTCCAGGCGGCCCAGGGAGAAGCCGGCCGCGGTGACGTCGTTGACGACCTTGCGCAGCAGGTCCGGCATGGATGCCTTCCAGATGTCGACGCCCCGGAAGTGGGTCAGGATGATGTCGCCCGGGTGCAGCTTCTGGTCGTCGTAGCGCCACTCCATGTGGTCCGGGAAGGCCTCCTCGTTCCACAGCGGCACCGCCTGCACCCCGCAGGAGGCCGCCGCGCGCAGCGTGTCGTCGTTGTACTCGCCGTACGGCGGCCGGAACAGCCGGGGGCGGACGCCGATCTGCTGCGCCAGCTGGTCCTGCTGGCTGCAGATCTCCTGGTGCTGGGTCTCGTAGTCCAGGACCTTCAGGTTGCGGTGGTTGATCGTGTGGTTGTTGATCTCCACGCCCTGGGCGTGCATGTCGCGGAAGTAGCCGTAGTTCTCGCGCACCAGGTAGTCGGACACGAAGGCGCTGAGCGGGATGCCCAGCTCCTCGGCCATCCGGGAGAACTCCGGGTCCTTCTCGGCACCGTCGTCGACGGTCAGGAAGACCACCTTGTCGTCGGTCGGCACCCGGTAGACCACGGGCGGGCGGCCGTCGGCGAGCTTGACGCCCTGCACGGGGGTGAGCTGGGCCCTGGTCGCCGGGCGCGGTGGGGCCTTCAGCGGGGGACGCTCCAGGCCCCACCGGTGGGCGGTCTCCAGGGCGGACCTGACGGTCGCCTCCTGGCGGGCGACCGCCTCGCTGCTGGTCTCCTCCTCCTTCCGGGCCAGGCCGGGCAGCAACGGCGGCGCCGCGGGTGGCCGGGCCGCTCCGCGGTCGACGGCCGCCACGGCGGCGCCGGGCGCCGCACCGGCCCCGGCGGCGGGGGCCGCGGCCACGGGAGCCTCGGCGGCGGGGGCCGTCGGGGCCGGGGCGGCCTTCGGTCCGGCCGGGCCGGCGCAGCCGGCGGCCACGGCGGAGAGGCAGACGGCGGCCAGCAGGCCGGTTCGTGCGCGGTGCCGACGCTTCTGACTTCCCCTCAAAGCCCCGCTAATCTGACAATCTGATGGTCTGTCCATGGCTGCACTGCTCCCCCACCACACACCCCCGCCAATCCCCTCCTCACCCGTGCGGGGCAACGGCGCGCCGCACTCCTTGCCGTTCCTTTGCCGTCCGTCGGCCCCCGGTTCGCCCCGTCGGACCACCCGCAGCCGCCCGCAGCCGCCATGAGCCGTCCCGAGCTGCCCCGAGCTGCCCCGAAAAACCGATTGCGACCGTGCGGCCGGGAGTGGATCATGCGCGCATGACGAGCACCGCGCCCCGCCCCCGCGACCTCTGGGCCGTCGCCCCGGCCGACGTGACCAGCCCGGAAGCCCTGGAGCTGCTGCGCGCGTACTACTACGACGTGGCCAACCGCTACTACCGCCTGCACCTCGGACGGGAAGGCACCCCGGAGCAGCTGGAGTCCGGGCTTGCCGACACCCCCAGCGACCACCTCGCCGCCCCGGACGGCCTGTTCCTGATCGGTCGGTACGACGGCGTCGCCCACTCGTGCGCCGGCCTGCGGCGGCTCGACGCCACCACCGTCGAACTCACCCGCGTCTACGTCCGCCCCGAGCTGCGCGGCAGCGCCGGCGGCGCCCGTCTGCTGGCCGCCGTCGACGGGGCCGCACGCTCCCTGGGCGCCGACCGAATCGTCCTGGACACCCGGCTGGACCTGATCGAGGCCCGCACGCTCTACCTCCGGCACGGCTACCAGGAGATCCCCGCCTACAGCAGCGGCCCGTACGCCGAGGTCTGGTACGGCAAGGAGCTCACCGTGCTCGGGCAACAACGGAGTTGACGTCGAGGCGTTGGACGCGGCCGCCGGGGCGCTCCGGGGCTACACCGCGCCGGCGTTCGTGAACGGCCCCCGTCCGTCCGCCAGGGCGTCCGCGAGTTCGGACGCCGTGGGCGGGTTGGCGCCCGGGCGGGAGACGGTCAGGGCGGCGGCCGTCACCGCGTGGGTGAGGCAGGCCGGGAGGTCGGCGCCGCTCGCGCGGGAGTGCAGCAAGGCGGCCATGAAGGAGTCCCCGGCGCCGACGGTGTCCGCGACCGCTACCGGGACGGCCGCGGCCTCCGCCCGTCCGCCCCCGGCCGTGCGGGCGAACGCGCCGTCGGCGCCCAGGGTCACCGCGACCACGGAGGGGCCGAGGGCCAGCCAGCGCTCGGCGGCCGCCTCCGGCCGCTCGCCCGGGTAGAGCCAGGCCAGGTCCTCGTCACTCGCCTTGACCAGGTCGCTCAGCGCCACGCAGCGCTCGACCCGCCGGACCGCCTCGGCCCGCTCCCCCATCAGCGCGGGCCGCACATTGGGGTCGTAGCTGACCTGCGCCCGCCCCCGCCACCGCTCCACCAGCGAAATCACCGCCGCCGCGCCCGGTTCGGTGACCGCGCCGATCGAGCCGAGGTGGATCGCGGCGGGCGCCTCGGCCGGCTCCGTCGGCGGGAGCGTCCAGCCGATGTCGAAGGTGTAGCGGGCCTTCCCCTGCCCGTCCAGCTCCACCACGGCCGAGGGTGTCCGCGCGACCTCGGCGGCCCGCACCAGCACGCCCGCCGACTCCAGGTGCGACCGGATCAGCCGGCCGTTGGCGTCCGGCCCGAGCTCGGTGAGCAGCGTGGCGGGGCGGCCCAGCCGGGCCAGGCCGTACGCCACGTTCGCGGGGCTGCCGCCGGGGTGCACCCGGTCCGCGGCGCCATCCTCGCGGACGATGTCGGCGACGCACTCACCGATCACCAGAACGGGCGAAACTGGGCTGGTCACGGCGGCTCCTGGCATCCGGTACGCGGGCGTCGTCTCGGCTGCCAGCCTACGGGGTGCGTCCGGGCGGGAACGCCAGGGCATGAAAGTACGGCCGCCGGACCTGGCCAGGTTCTCCGACGGCCGTGGCTCGTCCGTCAGGGGACGAAGCACTCCCGACGCTAGACCGTGGGCGGGGGCCGCGCCACCACCGCGGGCCGTCCGGGGGATCACGGCGTGTCGTCGGAACTCCGGATCACCCGCCTGCAGCGGCCCTCGGTCCACTAACATCCGTGCGCGGCCTCCCTGCTCCGTCGGCTTCCGCGCCTGCTCCCGCTCGTGACGTGCCTCGTGAAATGCGGTGATCACCCTTGTCCAGCTTGTGCAGGCCCCGTGTCGCTCTCGTCCTGCCGCTCGCGCTCAGTGCGGTGCTGCTCTCGGCGAGCGCCCCGTCGGCCGGTGCCGCGGACGGGCTCGGCGATCCCGTCTTCCCGTCGCTCGGGAACACCGGGTACCGGGCGCTGGCGTACGACCTGGCCTTCGACTACCGGGCCGAGAGCCGCACCGTGGACGGCACGGCCGTGATCACCGTCCGGCCCGACCGCACGCTGGCGCGCCTGGAGTTGGACGCGCTCGGGCTGACCGTGCGCGCCGTCCGGGTCGACGGCCGGCCGGCGGCCTTCGCGACGCACGACGAGAAGCTGACCGTCACCCCGCCCGGGCCCTTCCGCCGGGGCGCCGCCACCGAGTTGACGGTCGAGTACACGGCCGACCCGCGGGCACCGCTGCCGCACACCGGCTGGGTGCCCACGCCGGACGGCTTCGCGGTGGCCGGCCAGCCCGCGAGCGCGCACACCGCGTTCCCGTGCAACGACCACCCGAGCGACAAGGCCCGCTTCACCATCGCGGTGACCGCGCCGGACGGCCTCCTGGGCGTCGCCAACGGCGAGTTGGCGGACACCGAGCACCGCGGTGACGGCCGCACCACCCGGCGGTACGTCTCCCGCGAACCGATGGCCACCGAACTGGTCCAGGTCTCGGTCGGCGACTACACCGTCCGCGAGCGCACCGGCCCGCACGGCCTGCCGCTGCGCGACGTCGTCCCGACCGCCCGGGCCGCCGACCTGGAGCCCGCGCTCGCCCTCACACCCGGCCAACTCGCCTGGGCGGAACAGCACCTGGGGCCGTTCCCGTTCGGGACCTACGGCATCCTGCCCGCCGACACCGACGACCCGGCCGCGTTCGGCTTCACCGGACTGGAGACCCAGACCCTGACCCTCTACAAGCCGAACTTCCTCCGCCGGCCGGAGGCGGCGATCGGCTCGCACATGATGCACGAGCTGGTCCACTCCTGGTTCGGCGACAGCGTCTCCCCGGCCCGGTGGTCCGACCTGTGGATCAACGAGGGCCACGCCGACTTCTACGGCCTGATGTACCGCTACGAGCGCGGCTGGCCCGACGACTGGGGCCACACCACCCTCGTCGACCGGATGCGCCAGCTCTACGGCCTCGGCGACCAGTGGCGGCACGACTCCGGGCCGGTCGCCGCCCCCACCGCCTCGAACCTCTTCGACAGCCAGCGGTACACGGGCGGCGCGCTGGTGCTGTTCGCGCTGCACGAGAAGGTCGGCGCGGACCGCTTCGACCGGATCGAACGCACCTTCCTGCGGGAGCACCGGTACGGCAACGCCACCACCGAGGACTACGTCCGCACGGCCTCCGAGGTGTCCGGGGAGGACCTGGGCGGGTTCCTCGACGACTGGCTGTACGGGCTGCGGACGCCGCCGATGCCGGGGCATCCGGACTGGACGGTCGGGCCGGTGGGCGCGACGCCGGGCGGCACTGCGGCGTCCGGCACGTCCGGGGCGGCGGGGGCGGGCGGGCCGGGGGTCACGCAGGGCTCCGGGACGCTCTGACGGCGCACTTGGAGCTGATGGCGCACTCCCCGGCGCACCGGTTTGCGTCCGGTCGCCCCGTGCACGCCCCTGGACGGCAGGGGCGGGTGAGGCCATGGTGGTTCCCACGGCCCGCCCGCCGTCCGGCCTGAGTCCCAGCCGGCGCGCGGGCCGTCCAACGTCCTCACCCGGCCGCCGCCGCGGCCCCTCCCGGCGCGCCGTTCCCGCCGTGCCGTTCCCGCCGTGCCCTGTCAGCGGTGCGTCCGCCCGCGTGCCCGCTCCGGCCGGATTGTCAGTGCCCGGTGCTAGCGTCCCGAGCACGATCGACGGACGGTCGGAGGACGAACGGGGGCCTGCTCATGGGTGTTCAGCTGCGGGAGGTCGGGGTCGAGGTCTACGACCGCTGGACGGCGCTGTGGAACGGCGAATCGGGGCTCGCCGAGCAGATCATGGCGCCCGATTTCACGCTGCGGTACGCGCAGGCGGGCGCGGAGGTGTTCGACCAGGTGCGGACGCCGGCGCGGCTGGCGGAGGTGATCGGGCAGTGGCACGCCGCCCGGCCGGGGCTGCGGTTCGAGGCCGAGGGCCTCCCGGTGGTGGACGTGGAGTCGGTCGACGGAGCGCTGTCCGGCCTGGTCGCCCGGCCCTACCGGGCGACGTTCCCGGACGGCGAGGGCGGGCTGACGGCGCGCAGCGGGACGGACGTCCTGCGGCTCAGCGGAGGGCTGATAACCGAGGTGTGGTCGGTCTCCTCCGGCTCCGGCGGGCGGACGTTCTACCGGGACTGACGCACTGCGGGGACGGATTCGGCAGCGGTCGCGGGGCAGTTCGCGACGGCCGTCGCCGTAACCCTTCCGGCGCAGCCTCGTTGGACGGGCCATGAAGAAGCGCAGCATGCTCGCCGTCGCCTCGCTCGCCGTGGGTGTCGTGGCCTCCCTCACCGCCCCCAGCGCGCACGCCAGTGCCGTCGGCGGGCAGGAGGGACTGCCCGGACCGCTCAGCAGCGCGCCTGACCTGGCACCGGGTCAGGTCGGCGACGCGGGCGGTGTCGTCGGGCAGGCCACCGGCTTCGTGACCGGCTCGGCGGACGGGCTGGTCGGGGTCACGCCCGCGTAGTCCCTCCGCGGCCCCTCCTGGTCAGGACATCGGCGCTCCGAGGTCCTGGGTCCAGTACGGGGTGCCGGCCGGGCTGGTCGCGACGCCGACGCCGATGTCCTTGAAGCCGCAGTCGAGCATGTTGGACTGGTGGATGCCGCCGTCCATCCAGCGGGCGAAGACGGCGGCCGGGGTGGTCGGGCCCCGGTCGATGTTCTCGCCCCACTGGGACCAGCGGTAGCCGGCGGCGGTGATCCGGGCGTCGGCGCGGACGCCGTCCGGGTTGACGTGGTCGAAGAAGCCGCGGGTGGCCATGTCCTCGGTGTGCTTCTGGGCGGCGGTGTGCAGCCGCGGGTCGATCCGCAGCGGGCCGCAACCCGCCTTGGCACGCTCGGCGTTGACCAGGTCCACCAGCTGGCGCTCCGGGTTGGGCACCGGCGCGGGCGTGACCGTACGGGTCGGGGTCGGGGTGGCGGTGGGCGTCGGTGCGACGGTCTCCGTGACGGTCTCCGTGGGCGCCGCCAGGGGCGACGGGACGGTTGCCACCGGGGCTGCGGCGATCGTCGGGATGTCGTGGGCAACAGCTGGAGCGCTGGGCTCCGGTGCCGCAGCTCGCGGAGGCTCCACGTGCTGCGGCCAGACCAGGGCGAGGGTGGTCACGGCCACCGCGGCGGCCGCGCCGCTCGCCAGCGCGGCCTTGCGAGCGGCGGTGCCGGCCCAGCCGCCGTGCCCTCCCGCACCGGCGTGGGCGCCGGTACCCGTACCGGAGCCGGCGCCGCCGGCAGCACTGTGGGCTGCGGCGCTCTGGGCAGCAGCGGCCGCGGTGTGCTGGAAGTGCAGCAGGGCGGGTGAGTCGAGCGGGATCGGCACCAGGGCGAGGCCGGCCAGCAGTCCTTCGGCGGGGAACAGGTCACGGCCGAGGCCGTCGCAGCCGGCGCAGCCCCGGATGTGGCGGGCGATGCGCTTTCGCCAGACCGAGTTCGGGGTGCCGTCGAATCCGGCGATGACGTCGGTCAGTTCGGGGCAGCGGGGGTAGGCGCCGAGGGCGCGGACGACGACGCGGCCCGCTTCGAGCTGCTTCTTCATCCGCTGGACGCGGACGGCGGTGTGCTGCGGGCTCAGGTCGAGGGCCTCGGCGAGTTCGCCCCGGGTGAGTTCACCGGCGGCCTCCATCCACCACACGGCGAGCAGTTCGCGGTCGTCGGGATCGAGCCAGCGGGTGGCCTCGGCGACCTCACGGCGCTGGCCGGAGAGGCCCAGGCGCAGGATGGTGAGGTCGGTGAAGTCGGCCCGCGGGTCCGCGACCTCCCAGGTCTCGTCCAGTCCGCCGACGGTCGGCTGCTGCTGGCCGGCGGTGTGGCGGCGGCGGATCTGGTTCATGGTGATGGCGACCAGCCACGACCGGAACGACCCCGGGTCGCGGAGCCCGTCCAGGCCGTCCAGGGCACGGATCATGGTCTCTTGCGCGACGTCGTCCACATCGGCGTGGCCGCCGAGGGCGCGGCCGGCCACGTTGTAGACGAGCGGCAGCCAGGCGGCGACCAGCGCCTCCTGGGCCTGCCGGTCGCCTGACTGCGCCGCGACTACCAGGGTCGTCCCGGCCCTGTTCTGCACATCAGCGTTCATGGTCCGCACTCCGTCTTGCCGTGTTTCCGTCCGCCGCTGCCTCCTCGGAGACCTGTGGGGAGTGATCAGATAACAACAATGTGCGCGGAATCGGAAAATCGGCCCGGATCGGCGGCTGGCGCGGGCCGGCGCCGGGACTGGTGGAACGGGAGTCCGATCGGCCCCGAACGGGGGCCGGTCAGGCCGGGGCGGCGAACACCTGGGTCCACCACGGCCCGCCGGACCCGGTCCGCACGCCGACGCCGAGCTGCTTGAACGCGCAGTTCAGGATGTTCGCGCGGTGGCCCGGGCTGTTCATCCAGGCGTCCATGACGTCAGCCGGGTCCTTCTGGCCACGGGCGATGTTCTCGCCCCATGTGCTCCAGCGGTAGCCGGCGGCCTCGATCCGGTGGTCGGCGTGGTAGCCCTCGGGGCTCGCATGGTCGAAGTAGTTGCGGTCGGCCATGTCATCACTGTGCGACTGGGCCGCACTGGCCAGCCGGGGTTCTGCCGTGACCGGCCCGCAACCGGCCTTGGCCCGTTCGGCGTTGACCAGGTCCACCACCTGCTGCGCGTACGGGGCATCCGCGCCGCCACCCACCGGGGTGGGCGGCGCGGTGGCGGTCCGCCGGGCGGCGGTCGGCGCGGCGGTGGTCCGGCCGGCACTCGGGGCCGCCTTCGCGGCGGAAGCGGCGGAAGCAGAAGGGGCCGTGGGGGCGGTGGGAGACGGAGTGGCCGCGACGGTGGCCGCCGGGGACGCCAAGGCGTCGGCGGCCGGCGTGCCCCCGGTGCTCGGGGTCGCTGCCGGACCGGTCGCCGCCGGGCTGTCGGACGGCGCGGGAGCGCCCAGGTCCGCTCCCCCCGTGCCGGGGACCTGGATGCCCTCGTGCGTGCCGACCTCGGCAGCGATCAGCGCGTCGGCGGCCATCGCCTCGCCCACGACGTCCCGATCGGTCTGCTTGCCTCCGTACGCCGCGTACCCGGCACCCGCCAGCGCGGCGATCAGCCCGGTGCCCGCCACCGCCGCCACCACCGCGGTCACCGACACCAGCCCGCCACGCCGCCGCGCCCGACGCCCCCGGCCGCCATGCCGTTGGGCGCCATGCCGCTGGGCGGCCCGCAGCGCCGCCCGGCCACCCGACCGGTCCGGGCCGCCGCCCGCGTCGCCGTCGCCGATCGCCGGGAGGATGGTCGTCCTGTCGTCGCTGTTCACGTACTCACACTCTCTGTATCCGGGCCGGCTGGTCGGGTGCCGGCACCTCGGAGACCTCTCGGCGGCGCGCCGATAACAGAAAGTCCGAACGAATGTCCGGCGGCCTGGAGACGGGCTCAGCGCGTCGCGGCGTCCGGGGCCATGTCGTACGTGAGGAACGGCGTCCGGGTGGCGACCTGGTCGTACTTGCCGCGCGCCCGGTAGTTGGTCTCGGAGGTGATCCAGCGGACGGTGTTCCAACCGCGCTCGGCGGCGATCTCGCGCAGCCGGGCCAGCAGCACGTCCACCGCTCCGCCGCCGCGCACCTGCGGCGCGACGAAGAGGTCGTCGAGGAAGCAGCCGACGGCCCCGTGCAGCGGCCGGGCGAACGGCCGGTAGTGGGCGAGCCCGACCGGCCTCCCCTCACCGTCCCGGACCAGCAGCCCGTCCAGCTCGTGCTCCTTGTCGGTGAGCCAGGACCACACCAGTTCGGCCTTCTCCTCCGGGCACGGCACCCGGTAGAACTCGCAGTACCCGCGGAAGAGTTCACGCCAGGCGGCGAAGTCACCGGCCTCGGGAGCACCCACACTCCAGTGGGCGGTGGGGGTGCCGCTCATCTCACTCATGTCGGTCGTCTCGGTCATCCCGCTCTCCTCAGGTCACAGCACCTTTGCCGCCCCCAGCATGACGCCCTGTAACCCCGCCACCGATCACCGCCCCGGCCAAGACCGGCAGCCCCGCACTCCACTCCGGCACGTGGGGAGCCGCACCGTCCCGACCGGACCACGGGCAGGCATCCCGGAGACCGGGGAGCGGTCCACCGACGCGGACGACCGCCGGGCGCGCCGCTATCTCTCCACGGTGTAGCGCAGTTGCACGAAGCCGCCACCGGCATCGGCGGCCGAGTCCAGGCGCAGGGGGACGTCGTGGAGCAGCTCGCCGAACAGTCGGTGGCCGGCGCCGATCAGGACGGGCGCGACGCTGATGATGAACCTGTCGACGCGTCCGGCGCTGATGAAGCTCTGGATCAGGCGTCCGCCGTCGGGGTAGACGTGCTGGATGCCGCGCCGGTCGAGGTCGGCGAGGAGGCTGTCCAGGTCCCGGTGGACGGTGACGCGCGGGTCGGCGTCCTCGGGGAGGGTGGTGCTCAGGACACCGACGTGCCGGTCGCCGTAGTGCCAGTTCTCCGCGCCGAAGCCGATGACCTTCTCGTAGGTGTTGCGGCCCATGACCACGGCGTCGACCGTACCGAGGAACTCGAAGAAGCCGAGGTCACCGGCGCGTTCGCCGCGCGAGGTCAGCCATTCGATGTCGTCGTCGGGCCGGGCGATGAAGCCGTCGAGGCTGGTGCCGATGAAGACGGTGGCGGTGAAGGTCACCGGATCCTCCCGAGAAGGTGGTCGAGGTCGTCGTGGAGGAGGGCGGCGGGGTCGCCGTCGCCCGTGAGCGCCCAGCGCAGCAGGGAGCCGTCCATGGTGATCCTGACGGCGCGCGTGAGACGGGGCACGTCGGTGCCGGGCGGGACTTCGCCGAGTGCGACGGCTTCGCCGAGCAGTTCCCGCAAGGCCGCGTCGAGTGCGCGGGTGTGCGCGGCGGCGTGGACGCGGAATTCGGGATCGGCGAGGTCGAGCTGCGGCATGCCGAGGTGGTTGGCCATCTCCTCGGGGGTGGACAGGTGGCCGGCGAACTCGTCGGCGGCGGCGTGCAGGGCCGCCAGCGGCGAGTCGTGCGCGGCCCGGGCCCTCCGGTAGGGCTCGGCGGCGTGGACGGCGGCGTCTGCGGCGAACGCGAGCAGCAGGCCCCGCTTGGACCCGAAACGCTGCGACAGCGTGGCCGGGGAGATCCCGGCTTCGGCGCCGACGTGCGCCAGGGTGAGCCGGGCTGGGCCGTGGGCGCCGATGGCGCGCGCGGTGGCGGCGAGGATCTCGGTGTCACTGGTGGCGCGTGGTCGTGGCATGACCCCGCTCCTTTCGTGGTGTCGCGATCGACAGTAGCAGGTTAGTAAATGGTTATTCATTTATTAATGCGCCCGCCGGAGAAGGGAGGTGGCGCGGGGCCGAGAGGCGGACTGCCGCCCGTGCGGGAGGCGGGGCGGGCGCGGATGCTGGGGGGGAGGAGGTGGTCTGGTGGCGGGGTTGTGGCGGTTGGCGGTGGTGTCGCGGGAGGTGGCGGCGGAGCCGGGGCGGCGGGCCAAGACCGGGTTGTTGGCCGGGTGCCTGCGGGAGTTGGGGCCGATGGAGGCCTCGGCGGCGGTGGTGTTGCTGTCCGGCGAGTCGCAGCGGTTGCGGACGGGGGTCGGGCCCGCGGCGCTGCGGGGTCTGCCGGGGCCTGCGGTGGAGGCGTCGCTGGGGGTGCGGGAGGTGGAGCGGGAGCTGGAGCGGATCGCGGAGGTGCACGGCGCCGGGGCGCAGGCGGAGCGGCGGCGGCTGTTGCACGGGCTGTTCGCGCGGGCGACCGAGGTGGAGCAGGGGTTCCTGCGGGCGGTGCTGGTCGGCGACCTGCGGCAGGGAGCGCTGGACGCGGTGGTCGGGGACGCGGTGGCGCAGGCGGCCGGCGTGCCGGCGGCGGCGGTGCGGCGGGCGCTGATGTTCCGGGGTTCGGCCCGGGCGGTGGCGGAGGCGGCGCTGACCGGCGGGGAGGAGGCCCTGGCGGCGTTCCGGCTGGAGGTGGGGCGGGCGGTGCGCCCGATGTTGGCCGCTTCCGCGCCGGACGTGGCCTCGGCACTGGAGCGCACCGGCCCGGCCGCACTGGAGTGGAAGCTGGACGGGATCCGGGTGCAGGTGCACCGGGACGGTGCCGAGGTCGCGGTGTTCACCCGCAGCCTGGACGACATCACCGCGCGCGTCCCCGAGGTGGCCGAGGCGGCGCTCGCACTGCCGCTGCGTTCGGCGGTGCTGGACGGCGAGGCGATCGCACTCGGCCCGGACGGGCGGCCGCGCCCGTTCCAGGAGACGGCCGCGCGCACCGCCTCCCGGCAGGCCCCGGAGCGGCTGCGTGCCGAAGTGCCGCTCAGCGCCTACTTCTTCGACCTGCTGCACCGGGACGGCGAGGACCTGGTGGACCGTCCCGGCCGGGAGCGCTGGGCGGCGCTGGCCGAGACGGTGCCGCGGGACCTGCGGGTGGCCCGCACCGAGACCGGGGACCGCGAGCAGGCGCTGGCGTTCTTCCGCGACACACTGGCCCTCGGCCACGAGGGCGTGCTGGTCAAGGATCCGGCGGCCGGGTACGCGGCGGGGCGGCGCGGCATCGGCTGGATCAAGGTGAAGCCCCGGCACACCCTCGATCTGGTCGTACTGGCGGCGGAGTGGGGCAGCGGGCGGCGGCGCGGCCTCCTCAGCAACCTGCACCTGGGCGCCCGGGCGGCGGGCGAGCCGGGGCTCGGACCGTGGGTGATGCTCGGCAAGACCTTCAAGGGCCTCACCGACGCGACGCTGGCCTGGCAGACCGGGGAACTGCTGGCCCGGGAGGCCGAGCGGGACGACTGGACGGTGCGGGTCCGGCCGGAGCTGGTCGTCGAGATCGCCTTCGACGGCCTGCAGCGCAGCTCCCGCTACCCCGCCGGCCTTGCCTTGCGGTTCGCCCGGGTGGTGCGCTACCGGCCCGACAAGGGCGCCGCCGAGGCCGACACCGTCGCGACCGTACGGGAGATCGCCGCCGCCGAGGGGCTGTGATCCGGGGCTCGGTTCGGCGACGGGCGGCCCGGAGGCAGGCGGTCGGGCGTTGGGCAGGCAGTCCAGAGGCAGGCCGGCCCGGGGCTGTCGGGACCGCGCTTGGCGGGGTAACGTCAATTCAAACCTGCCGCGCCCCACGGGCGTTCCGACGGGATCCGAACCGGCCAATCTCGACGATCCCGGCGCCGGGCCCTCCGTGGACGGAACAGCGGCGGTTAGGTTGGCAATGACAACGAGAGGCCGCCGCCGGCCAGTCGGCGGCGCACTGGCGAGAGGTGCCCGACCATGCGGGTGAGCGTCGACCGGGACCGCTGCTGCAGCTCCGGCATGTGCGTCATGAACGTCCCCGAGGTCTTCGACCAGGACGACCAGGACAGCCTGGTGAGGCTGCGTCAGACCTCGTTCCGACCCGAACAGTTCGCCGAACTCCGGCTGGCCGCCCAGCTCTGCCCGGGCGGCGCGATCACCGTCGTCGAGGACGAGACCGCCGCGGTCGACGACTGACTGACCATCAGGCGGAAGACCTGACGGAACACCGGCCATCACACCCCCACCGGAGAGCACCGCGACGCAAGGAGACCCCACCTTGACGAGCACACCCACCGCCCCCGCCATCCCGCTGCCGGCCCCGCACTCCGCCGGCTGCCCGTTCAGCCCGCCGCCCGCGTACACCGAGGCCGCCGCGACCGCCGCCGTCACCCGCGCCGACCTGCCCGACGGCGAGTCCTGTTGGCTGGCCACCGGTTACGCCGAGGTCCGCACCGTCCTGTCCGACCGCCGCTTCAGCGCGGACGTGCGCCACCCGAACTTCCCGCTGCTGGCCGCCGGCCGCCGGGAGTTGATCGCCGCCAACCCGAGCTTCCTCCGCCTGGACGACCCCGAGCACGCCCGGCTCCGCCGGATGGTCACCGGGGACTTCCTGGTCAAGCGGGTCGAGGCGATGCGCCCGGCCGTGCAGCAGATCGTGGACGAGGCGCTGGACCGGATGACCGAAGGCCGTACCGAGGCCGACCTGGTCGCCGACTTCGCGCTGCCGATCCCCTCCCTGGTGATCTGCCTGCTGCTCGGCGTCCCGTACGAGGACCGCGAGTTCTTCCAGAGCCTCAGCCAGACGCTGCTCGGCAACACCAGCACCCTGGAGGAGCTCAGCGAGGCGCAGGACGAACTGCTCGACTACCTGAGCCGGCTGGCGGCCCGCAAGCGGCAGCAGCCGGAGGACGACATCCTCAGCCGGCTCGCCGTACGCGACGACCTGACCCCCCGCGAGGTCGCCAGTACCGGCATCCTGCTGCTGATCGCCGGGCACGAGACCACCGCGAACATGATCTCGCTCTCCACCGCCCTGCTCATGGAGCAGCCCGAGCAGATCGCCGCGCTGGCGGACCCGGCCGCGGTGCCAGGTGCGGTGGAGGAGTTGCTGCGCCTGCTCACCATCGTCCACACCGGGGTGCCCCGGGTGGCCCTGGAGGACGTCGACCTGGGCGGTACGACGGTCCGGGCCGGGGAGGGCGTGATCGCGATGCTCTCCACGGCCAACCGGGACGAGGCGGTGTTCGGCGGCACCGGCCACCGGCCCGCCGACGAGCTGGACCTCGACCGGGACGCCCGGCGGCACATGGCCTTCGGCTTCGGCGTGCACCAGTGTCTCGGCCAGCCGCTGGCCCGCGCCGAGCTGCAGATCGCGCTGGCCACGCTGTTCCGGCGGCTGCCCGGGCTGCGGCCGGCGGGCTCCGGGGGCGAGCGGGCGTTCCGGACGGACTCGTTCATCTACGGCATGCGGTCGCTGCCCGTCACCTGGTGAGGCCGCCCGGTCGTGGCCGCGGCGCCGGAACGCGGCGCCCCGGTCACCCGACTGGCCCCGGCGCCGGGGCGGAGGCAGTCTGTAAGGGCGACAGAGATGCCCGGTCCCGGCCCTGCCGCGCCGCAGACCGGCGCGCCCGGACCGGCCGAGGAGACGGAGCCCGCGATGACCGACATGAGCGAACGGTCCCAGCCGAGCGCCGACCGCGAGGAGGACGTCCGCGCCGCCGACCCCGAGGAGGGCATCACCTCGATGCAGAACCTGCACGCCCAGGACACCTCCCAGGCGGAGGGCGACGCCATGCTGGACGAACCCGGGCGCCTCGACTGACCGTCCGCCGTACCGACTCGACCGCCCGGTGGGACCGGGCGGTCGCCGCGACCTCAGGTGTCGCCGCCCGGGCGGCGACTCACTTGCCGGGGAGGATAGGCGCATGACCGAACACGACCAAGGCAGTAGGCAGGCCCGGCCGCCCGCGGATCCGCGCGCGTCGTGGGCGACCTGGACCACCCAGTCGATCATCAGCGGCCCTGGCGGTGTCACCACCGCCGAGGTCGGCCCCATCTCCGGCGACCTCACCGTGCACACCACCTGGGTGGACGGCGAGGTGCGGCTGACCGTGCAGTACACCGGCGCCCTGGACTGGTACACGGTGGCCGGCAGCCCAGTGCCGGCAGCCGACGAGACCATCGCGCGGGCGATCCACCAGGCCATGGTGAACGGCGTCAAGGCGGGCCGGGGCGCGGTCGCCCCGCCACCGGCGACGCGCTAACCGGCCGGGCTCTGACCGGCCGGCTCCCCGCCCTTCATCCCTTTACCGCCGGCGCGGCCGCGTCCCAGTAGTCGCGGTCCGTCGACGGGCGGGAGCGCAGGTCCGCCCGGACCTCGTCGGCCAGCCGGCGGGTGTCGCGCCGGTTCATGGTGGCGCCGATGCCCGCACCGACCAGCAGCGGGGTCAGCGACGGCAGGTGGCGCAGCGAACTGCGGGTGAGCCGGCGGCGCACCTGCTGGCGGACCTCCGAGCCGAGGGCCAGCGCGGCGAACCCGGCGGGCCGGACCAGCAGCGACGCGTCGATCCCGCGGCGGTTGGCCCAGGCGGCGAGGTAGGCGCCGGTCCGCTGGGTGACGGTGCCCTGCGCCGGAGCGCCGAAGACCTCGTGCAGTTCGGCGATCAGCTTGATCTCCACCGCCGCCACCGCGAGCGTCTCGGCCGCGATCTCCACCGGCATCGCGGGCGGCACCGGCATCATCGCCGCCGCGCCGACGCCCGCACCGAGCAGGCCGGAGACCCGGACGGCGCCGGTGACCAGCACGTCGGCCAGCTCCTCCGGGGAAGCCGCGCCCGGGTGCTGCGCCCGCAGGGTGGCGAGGTCGCGCACCGGAATCCGCGGCGCGGCCTGCACCAGCTGCTCGGTGAGGGCCTTGCCGCCGTACACGGCGCCCCGGGCTGCTCCCCGGGCGGCGGCCCGCCCGCCACTGCCGAGCAGGCGGGCGACGTGCGCCACCACGGCCCGGCCTCGACGGCGCTGTTCCTGCGCGGCGGCCGGCCGCTTGTCGGCGAGCTGCTCGGGCTGCTCGGCCTGCTCGACGAGTTCGGCGAGCTGCTCGGCCAGGTCCGGATCGGGGGTCGGCCGGGAGCTCCCCGGCCTGCGGAAGACTGCCATGCCGATCGGGTACCCCCGAACGCGGGTGCTATTCGGCGGCTTCGGCGGATGAGGCGGACGCGGTGGTGGCCGGTGCTGACGCGGTGGCCGGTGTTGACTCGGTGATCTCCACGCCCCGCCAGAACGCCACCCGGCCGCGCACGTGGTCGGCCTCGGGCTTCGGATCGGCGTAGAACCAGGCGGCGTCGGGGTTGGTCCGGCCGTCCACCTCCAGGGTGTGGTAGCCGGCGGTGCCCTTCCAGCCGCACACCGTGGTGGTCGCGGAGGGTCGCAGGTACTCCGTCCGGACCGACGCCGCCGGGAAGTAGTGGTTGCCCTCGACGACGACGGTGTCATCGCTCTCGGCGATGACGACGCCCTGCCAACTCGCTGTGGTCATGCGGTGATTGTGCCCGAGGGAGGGGCGCCACGGCCAGCGGTCCGGGAGGCTCCGGGAAAGTCCGGGAAGCCCCCGGCGTCAGGGCAGGGGGTGGGCGTGGACCGGCAGGTGCGGGGTCTGGTGGCCGCCGCTGGCGAGCATCCGGACCTCGCCGGCGTCGCTGATCTCGGCCCGGACGATGCCGCTCTCGTCCTCGTAGACCGGGTGGCCTCCCGGCCCGCTCGCGCTGGTGCGGGTGACCACCACGACGTCCTGGGGGGCTTGGGTGCCCGGGGTGCCGGGGAAGGTGAGGGCGTATCGCTTGGCGGGGTTCATCACTCGCTCCTGCCTACCCTGCCGCCGCGGCCGGCTCGGCGGCCCGGGCGTGCGAGCCGCGGACCTCCAACTCGGCGAGCAGCCGGGCGGTGGCCTCCGTGACCGCGTCCACGGCCCGGTCGAACGCCTCCCGGTTGTGCGCCGCCGGGGCGCGGAAACCGGAGACCTTGCGGACGTACTGCAGCGCGGCGGCGCGGAAGTCGTCCTCGTCGGCGTCAGTCGTGACGGGCGGTCGCAGCGTCTTGATGTTGCGGCACATGCCACCAGTCTCGCGCGCGACGGCCGTACTGGCGACCCCCACTCGTCACACGGGCCTCACGAGGGCGTCATCCGAACGGATTAGGATTCCGAACGAACGAATTCGTCCGCTGGCGCGCTCTCCCGGTCGCCGGCATCACCCCGGAGTCACCCCCTTGCCTCTCGCGCTGCTCGCGCTGGCCGTCACCGCGTTCGCCATCGGCACCACCGAGTTCGCCGCCATGGGGCTGCTCCCCCAGGTCGCCGGCAGCCTTCACGTCTCCATCCCGCAGGCGGGCTGGCTGATCTCGGCGTACGCGGTGGGAGTGGTGATCGGCGCTCCGCTGCTGACCGCCCTGGCCGCCGGGCGGCCTCGCAAGGCGGTGCTGGTGGCGCTGGCCGGGCTGTTCGCCGTCGGAAACCTGCTGTGCGCGCTGGCACCGGGCTTCTGGACGCTGGCCGCCGCTCGGCTGGTCACCGGGCTGCCGCACGGCGCCTTCTTCGGGGCCGGCGCGGTCGCCGCGGCCGAGTTGGTCGCGCCGCACCGGCGGGCCCGGGCGGTGGCCGTGATGTTCTCCGGGCTGACCGTCGCCAACATCGTCGGCGTCCCGGCCGCCACCCTGCTCGGCCAGCACCTGGGCTGGCGGGCCACCATGCTGGTGGTGGTGCTGATCGCCGCCGCCGGGACGCTCGCCATCGCCAAGCTGGTGCCCGAGCTGCCCGCGCCCGTCCAGTCCGGGCTCCGGCACGAGCTGCGGGCCTTCCGCAACGGTCAGCTGTGGCTGGCGCTGGCCACCGTGGTGTTCGGCTGCGGGGGCTTCTTCGCCTGCTACAGCTACATCGCGCCGCTGCTCACCGAGGTGTCCGGGTACGCCACCGGGTCGGTCACCCTGGTGCTGGCGCTGTTCGGGGTCGGGATGACGATCGGCAACGTGCTCGGCGGGTTCGCCGCCGACCGGGCGCTGCGGCCGACGGTCTGCGCGGCCTTCGTACTGCTCTCCGCCACCCTGGCGTTGTTCGCGGTGACCGCGCACAACCGGTGGTCGGCGGCCGTCACGGTGGTGCTGGTCGGGCTGTTCGGCTTCGCGATCGTGCCGGCGGTGCAGACCCTGGTGCTGCAGAAGGCGCGCAGCGCGCCGACGCTGGCCTCGGCCACGGTGCAGGGCGCCTTCAACCTGGCCAACGCCCAGGGCGCCTACTTCGGCGGGCTGGCCCTGGACGCCGGGCTCGGCTGGACATCGCCGACGCTGGTGGGCGCGGGCCTGGCCGTCGCGGGCGCGCTGATCGCGGTGCTCGCGTGGGCGGCCGACCGGCGGCGGCCGGGGCCCGTGGTCGCGGAGCCCGCCGCCGCCGTCGCGATGACGAACGCCTAGACCTGCAGGAACGCAGGGATCGCAGGGACCTCCCGGGTGTCGCGGTGGGCCCCGGCGGGCCGAGCGGTCAGGCGAGGGGTGCCTTGGTGCGCAGCACCTCGAGGAAGGCGCGCAGCCACGCCGGGTGGTCGGGCCAGGCGCGGGCCGAGACGACGACGCCGTCCACCACGGCCTCGCCGTCGACGAACTCGGCGCCGGCCGCCTCGACGTCCGGGGCCAGCGCGGGGTAGGCGGCGGTGCGGCGGCCGTCCAGGACTCCGGCGGCGGCGGTGATCAGCGGGCCGTGGCAGATCTGCGCGACGGGCTTGTCGGCGGAGAAGAAGTGCCGCGCGATCCGCTGCACGTCCGGGTTGTTGCGCAGGTATTCGGGGGCGCGGCCGCCGGGGATGACCAGGGCCACGTAGTCGGCCGGGTCGACGTCGGCGAGGGCGAGGTCGGCGGGCCAGGTGTAGCCGGGCTTCTCGGTGTACGTGTCGTAGCCCTCCACGAAGTCGTGCACCACGAACTGCAGGCGCTTCTTGGTCGGGGCCGCGATGTCGACCTGGTAGCCCTCCTCGCGCAGCCGCTGGTAGGGGTAGAACACTTCGAGCGACTCGGCGGCGTCCCCGGTGACGAGCAGGATCTTCGATGTCATCGTCGGCATCCCTCCACGTGGTCGAGCCTCAGGTGCGTTGTGGGCGCCGGGCGGTGGCGGCCGGCCCGGGCCCGGTCCAACCTCCCGTACCACCGGTGCCGTTGGCAACGGGGCGCACTGGGCGTACGGCGGCGCATACGGAGGCGCGTGCGCCGGTTGCGGGGAGTGCGCACCGGGCGGCCGCCCGGCTGCGGCGGCGGGCCGTCCGCGGCCTAGACTCCTGCTGCTCACGACCGCCTTCCCCCATCTGGAGGAGCCCCATGCCGGACCGCACCACCTACCTCGTCCTCCCCGGCTACCAGAACTCGGGCCCCGAGCACTGGCAGACCCGCTGGGAGGCCGCCGAGCCGGAGGCCTTCCGCCGGGTCGAGCAGGCGGACTGGGACCGCCCGGAGCGGGCGGACTGGGTGGCGCGGGTGGACGCGGCGGTGGCGGCGGCCGCCGCCGAGGGCCCGGTGGTCCTGGTCGCCCACAGCCTGGGCTGCGTGACCGCGGCCCGCTGGGTGGCCACCGCCCCCGCCGACCGGCTCGCCGCCGTCCGGGGCGCGCTGCTGGTCGCCCCGGCCGACGTCGACACCGCGGAGGTGCCGGAGCTGGTCGGCTTCCGCCCGGTGGCGCTGGCGGCGTTCCCGTTCCCGGCCGTGGTGGTCTCCTCGACCGACGACCCGTGGGTGTCGCCCGATCGGGCCCGCGCGTTCGCCGCGGCCTGGGGCGCCCGGTACGTCGAGCCGGGCGCGTACGGGCACCTCAACTCTGACTCCGGGCTGGGCGACTGGCCGGAGGGCCGCAAGCTGCTCGCCGAACTGTGACACCGTGAACGGGGGGACGATGGACAAGAGGACGTCGCGGGCCAGGCGCATCCTGGTCCGGCTGCTGGCGACCGGCGGGCTGGCGGCCGTACTGCTGTACACCGAGGGGCAGTGGGAGAGCCGTTCGGGCGGGCGGATGCTGGTCGCCGACCTGCTGAACCGGCCGGAGCTGCTGCTGGGGGCGGCGCTGGCCGCGCTGATCGCGGCCGCCTGGCTGGGCGATCTGCGCGCCGCCGCCCTGCGGACGGCCACCCGGGCGGTCACGGTGACCGCCGGGGTGGTGTTCCTGCTCGGCGTGGTGGCCGCGCACAAGGTCTCGGCGGCGGAGACCCGCAGCCGGGAGGCCGCCCCGGCCGGGGCGGAGCTGGCCCTGGTCGTGGTGCACCGCTCCTACGCCGCCGGGCCCGCGCCGGCCGAGCACTGGCAGGTGCTGCTGGAGTCCGGCGAGGGCTGGTCGGCGCGGCGCTGGTCACTGGCGGACATCGGCGGGGGCCCGGACGACACCCGGCTGGTGGAGGCGAGTTGGACCGGTCGGGAGCAGATCACCGTGGTGACCGACTCCTACCGGCGGGTGTTCAACCTCGACCAGGACAGCGGCGAGCCGGTCGAAGCGCGCTGAGCACCAGCCACCGGTCGGCGGGCGGCCCGGCTCACTGGCCCTGCTGGTCCGCCGGGTCGGCGGGGGTGGCGGGAGCGGAGCGGCCGGTCGGACCGGCGCCGCGCGGCTTGCCGGTGTTGCCACCGTACCCGGGGGTGCCGGTGGCGGGGGCGCCCGTGGCGGGCGCGCCGGTGCAGGTGGCCGGGCTCGGCGAGCCGCTGGAGGTGCCACAGTTCGGGTCGCGCCTGGGCGGGTCCGGGATGTAGACGGTGGTGAAGTCCTGCTCCGGCAGGCTGCGGACGGCGTCGCTCATCGCCCGCTGCCAGATCGGCCCCGGGCCCGTCGCGCCGAACACCTCGGCCTGGTACTTGCCGCCGATCCGGATGTTGCGCATCGGCACCTTGGTGCCCGGGCTGCCGAGCCAGACCGAGCCGGCCAGGTTGCTCGTGTAGCCGGTGAACCAGGCCGACTTCTTCTCGTCCGTGGTGCCGGTCTTGCCCGCGATCTGACGGTCGTCGTCCAGGCGGAGGTCCCGCGCGGTGCCGCCCTTCTCGGTCGCCCCGAGCAGCACGGTGTTGATCACGTCGGCGGTGTCCTCCGACATCACCTGGCTGCACCGGGCCGGCGGCACCGGCACGTCCTTGCCGTCCACCGTGCTGATCCGGCTGATCGCCACCGGCGCGCAGTAGGTGCCGCGGGCGGCGAAGGTCGCGTACACGTTGGCCATGGTCAGCGGGCTGACTTCCTGGGTGCCGAGGCCCAGCGCGGGCACCTCCTGCAGCGGCGAGCCGTCCGCCTTTCCGGCCACGCCCAGCTTGTTGGCCATCTGCTTGACCGCGCAGAGGCCGATCTCCTGCTCCATCTGCACGAAGTAGGTGTTCACGGAGAGCGCCATGGCCTGCTTGAGCTCGTACGGGCCGACCTCGGTGGTGCTCTCGTTGGGGATGCTCCCCTCCTTCTTGCCCTTGCCGAGGTTCTTCCAGGTGCCGTCGCAGGTCTTCATCGTCGGCCAGTCCATCCGGTTCGGTGAGTCGTACCGCTGGGTGGGCGACAGGCCGGCCTCCAGGGCGGCGGCGGCCACGATCGGCTTGAAGTTGGAGCCGGGCTGGAAGCCGATGCCGCCGCCCATCGCCGCGTCCACGTTGTAGTTGACGACGGTCTCGTTCTTCTCCTTGGCCAGGCCGTACGGGCGGGTCTGCGCCATCGCCACGATGTTGCCGCTGCCGGGCGCGACCATCGTCATCGCGGCGGAGACCGGGTCGGTGACGTACACCTGGGTGGAGACGGCGTTCTGGGCGGCGGCCTGCTTGTCCGGGTCCAGGGTGGTGTAGATGTTCAGGCCGCCGGTGTTCCACAGCTTCGTGCGCTCGGCCGCGCTCTTGCCGAACGCCGGGTCCTGCTTGACGACGTGGCGCACGTAGTCGCAGAAGAAGCCGGTGCCGGCCCGGGCGGTGATGCAGCCGTTCTGCGGGTCCTTGTAGGCGAGGCCGAGCGGGGCGGCCTTGGCCTCCTTGGCCTGCTCCGCGGTGATGTGCTTGTTCTCCACCATCTTGTCGATGACGGTGTCGCGGCGCTTCTGCGCGGCCACCGGGTGCAGCTTCGGGTCGTACTGGGACGGGTTCTGCACCAGTCCGGCGAGCATGGCCGCCTCGGGGAGGGTGAGGTCCTTGGCGTCCTTGCTGAAGTAGCGCTGCGCGGCGGCCTGGATGCCGTACGCCTGGTGGCCGTAGAAGGTGATGTTGAGGTAGTTGGTGAGGATCTGCTCCTTGGTCAGGTCCTCCTCCAGCTTGATGGCGTACCGGAGTTCCTGGATCTTGCGGCCGAGCGTCTTGCGCTGCGCCTCGCGCACCGCCTCCGGGTCGTCGCCGGCCTTCTCCACGTTGACGTTCTTGACGTACTGCTGGGTCAGGGTGGAGGCGCCCTGGACGGTGGCGCCGCTCTCGGCGTTCTTGGTGATGGCCCGCAGGACGCCCTTGAGGTCCACCGCGCCGTGTTCGTAGAAGCGGGCGTCCTCGATGTCGACCTGGGCGTGCCGCATGAACGGCGACATCTGGTCGGCGGTGAGGACGGTGCGGTCGCGCTCGTAGACCTTGGCGATCAGCCCGCCCTTGGCGTCGAAGATCTGGGTGGCCTGGGTCAGCGGCGGGGCCCTGAAGTCGTCCGGTATGTTCTCGAAGCCCTCGGCGCCGCTCTTCGCCCCGAGCCCGACCGCGCCGGCCGCCGGAAGGACCAGCCCTGCCAGCAGGACCCCGCCGAGCACGCTGGCGCCGAGGAACTTGGCCGCGTGGCCGAGGATTCCGAGCGGGGTCTCGCGGCGCCTCGGGCGCGGTACCCAGGTGTCGCCCGGGTCCGGGGCAGGTATGCGGCTCTTCGGTGACATAGATCGAACACTACGGCCGTGCACACCCTGTGCGGGGCCGGTGTTGGCGAAGGATTGTCACAAAATCGTGACGGATTCGACTCATTCGCGAGGGCCGAACGGACGTGCACGCAGGAGCAAAGGCCGTTCGTTCACGGCCAGTTGCGTTGGTGGGCCGCCCGGCCGGCTCGACGGACGCCGGCTCGCATCGACGGACGCCGGCTCGCACTCGCGTCGCCGGGTGGAGGCCGCGGGTCGTTGCGGCCTCTGGCGATGGCGGAACGGCGGGGGCGGGCCGAGTACATGATCGGCCGTCAGAGTCCGAGCAGCGCCGGGTCGGTGGCGAGGGCGCGCAGCGGCTCGCGCGGGTCGGCGACCAGCTTGCGCTCGGCCAGGTCGAGGATGCCGCCGACGCCGGTGATCTCCGCGGCCGTCACTCCGTCCTCACGGGTCAGCCGCTGCACCACCTGGAAGGTCTTGCCCTCGCGCCAGGTGAACGAACAGCTGACGTCCACCGAGTCGCCCGCGCGCAGCTCCCGCAGGTACTTGACCGTGGTCTCCAGCACGACCGGTCCCACACCCCCGGCCACCAGGTCGGCCTGGCGGATGCCGGCTGCCCGCAGGTACTCCCAGCGGGCATGCTCGGCGTACTGGAGGTACACCGCCTGGTTGAGGTGGCCCTGGGTGTCCGTCTCGTACCCACGGACGGTGACGTGCGTGGTGAAGTCCTGATCGGTCATGCCCGCACGCTACTCCGGGCGGCCGGGCCCCACCTCGTGTCCTCCGTCACCCCTCGTCGAGTGTCGCCAGCAGCGGCGACAGGGCGTCCGGGCGCCGGTCGACGGGCAGGTGCTCGACGGCGTGGAAGCCGCAGCCGAGCGCGGTCGCCCCGCCGTCGCAGGTCCGGTCGTCGCCGACCATCAGCACGTCGGCCGGGGCCAGACCGAGCCGGGTGCAGGCGGCTTCGAAGATCACCGGGTCGGGCTTCTGGGCGCCGACCTCGTAGGACAGGACGTAGGTGTCGACCAGTTCGTCCAGGCCGTGGGCCCGGAAGACCGGGCGCAGGTCCCAGGCGATGTTGCTCACCACGGCGACCGGCACGCCCCGGCGGCGCAGTTCGCGCAGCACGGCGGCGGCGTCCGGGTAGGGGCGCCAACTCGTGGGCCCCATATGGGTTTCGTAGAGGGCGTCCACGTCGAGGGCGGCGGGGGGCTCGGCGGCCCGGGTCAGCGCGGTGTAGGCGGCGCGGTGCACCTCGGGGGACAAGTCCCGCGCGTCCCAGGTTTCCTGGACGTCGGACGGGATCCGGCGTGGCGGGACGCCGCCCGGCAGCGCGCCGAACTCTTCCAGCCGGAGCGCCAGTTCGGCCTGCTCGGCGGCGGACGGGGCGAGGCCGGTGGTGGCGGTGAACGCCGCCAGCCACTCGGCGGTCGGGACGACGCGGAAGAGGGTGCCTGAGAAGTCGAACATCACGCCTTTGGTCATGGCGCCGAGCCTAGCGGGGTGTTCGAAACCGGCAGCGGCGACGGCGGCCGCCGCAGGGGTGGCCGCGGCGTCGGGCCCGGGGCTCAGCGGAGGGTCAGGACGCGCGGGCCGTCCTCGGTGATGGCGACGGTGTGCTCGACGTGGGCGGCGCGGCTGCCGTCGTTGGTGCGCAGGGTCCAGCCGTCCGGGTCGGTACTGTAGTCGTCCCGGCCGCCGGCGATGAGCATCGGCTCGATGGCCAGCACCAGACCCGCGCGCAGCGGGTAACCCCGGCCCGGACGGCCCTCGTTGGGCAGGTGCGGGTCCTCGTGCATGCTACGGCCGATGCCGTGGCCGCCGAAGCCCTCCAGCAGCCCGTACCGCCGGGCGCGGGCGACGGTGCCGATGGCGTGGGCGATGTCGCCGATCCGGTTGCCGACCACGGCGGCGGCGATGCCGGCCTCCAGGGCGCGCCGGGTGTGGTCGATCAGGGCGGTGTCCTCCGGGCGGGCGGTGCCGACGGTGAAGCTGACGGCGGAGTCCCCGGCCCAACCGTCCAGGAGGGCACCGCAATCGATGCTCACCAGGTCGCCGTCGCGCAGCCGGTAGCCGTCCGGGATGCCGTGCACCACGGCGTCGTTGACGGAGGCGCAGATGACGGCCGGGAAGGCGACCGGAGCGAAGGACGGGCGGTAGCCCAGGAACGGCGAGGTCGCTCCGGCCGCCTTCAGTACGCCCCGCGCCACTTCGTCCAGCTCGGTCAGGCTGACCCCGACCGCCGCCGCCTCCTGCACGGCGGCGAGCGCGTTCGCCACCACCCGTCCGGCTTCGCGCATCGCGTCGAGGGCGGCGGGCGACTTGAGTTCGACCATGGTGAATCACTCCCCTGAATCCAATTCTTATACCGGTATTTGTATCACGGTCGATGGTGGGCGAGCGAAACCAGGCAGCACCGCGAGGCAGCCGACAGCGGGGAGGGCCCGGCGCCCGCAGGCGTCCTCCCGGGGCAGCCGCAGGCGCCCTACCAGGGAATACGTGGCGCGCGGGCGGCCCGTGATCCGCTAGTGTTCGGCGGCGCAATCCGATGATCCGACCCCGAGGACCACACGTGACGACCCCGCCGGCCGCCCCCGTCGACGAGACCCGGCACCCTGCTCAGCCGCTCGCCCGAGAGCCCTGGGGTGCCGGACACCCCGTTCCGGCCGGGCCCTCGCGGCTCCGGCGGATCGGCCGTCGCGTGGGCGGACCGATCCTCCTCGTCGCGCTGATCACCGGCGGCCTGCTCGTCGCCGGCCAGGCCGGCAAATCCGAGCCGGAGGCCGCGAAGGCCGGTGACTGCGTACACGACCTCGGCGGCGGCAGGTCCAAGCCGAAGATGGAGATCGTGGGCTGCACCAAGCCCAACGCCGACTTCAAGGTCACCAAGGTCGTCCACGACGGTGACGCCAAGCACGCGTGCGACACGGAGCCGGAGGAGGTCTTCGGCTCCTACAGCGAGGAGCGCAGGAGCAGCCTGGTCGTCCTCTGCCTGTCCCTGAACGCCGACCGACCGGGAGGCCCGGCCGAGCTCCCCACGTGGCCCGAGCAGTAGAGCGAGCCGACTCCGCGCCGCGGCGTGCAGGACACGGCCTAGACTGACGCCATGGTGAGGACTCCGTTGACCCCGTGGGAACGCGAGCGCGGCGAGCGCTTCGGGGCGCTGCTGCGCGACGCGCGTGGTGAACGCAGCATGGTCGAGGTGGCGGCAGTGGCCGGTCTCTCGGCGGAGACGCTGCGCAAGATCGAGACCGGCCGGGCGCCGACACCGGCCTTCTTCACCATCGTGGCGCTGGCCTTCGCGCTGGACCTGTCGTTGGACGAGCTCGCCGCCGCCTGCGTGCTGCCGGAAGACGGCGAGCACGGCGAGGCGCTCTCCGCGTGACGCGCGACAGCCGACGTATGAACGCGTGACGGGCGGTGCGTGATGGCCGACGCGCGGCGGCCCGCCCGGTGCGTGGTGCGCCGGGCGGGCCGTGACGGGGGCGGGTCGGTTCAGCCGACCGAGCTGTTGTAGCTCTCGATCGCCGGCTTCAGCTCCTTGGCCGCGTCGGCCAGCGCCTGCTGGGCCGACTTGCTGCCCGAGACGGTCTGCTCGATCGCGGTCTCCACGCCCTTGCGGGCCTGCGGCATCACGCCGAGCAGGCAGCCGGCGGTGGCCTGGGTCGGCTTGGTGGCCTTCAACTGGTCGATCGCGGTCTGGAACTGCGGGTACTTGGCCACCCACTCCTTGTCCTTGGGATCGTCCAGGGACTTGGTGTTGACCGGGAAGTAGCCGGTGCCGGTGTGCCAGACGGCCTGCTGCTCGGGGGCCGTCACGAACTTCTCGAACTCCCAGGCGGCGCGCTTCTCCGCGTCGGAGTGGCCGGGGCCGCTGATCCACAGCGAGGCGCCGCCGATCGCCGGGCCGCCCTGGTCGGCGGCGGTGACCTTCGGGAAGGCGGCGGTGCCGACGGAGAACTTGGCGGCCTCGGTGTAGCCGCGCAGCACGCCGGTGGACTCCAGGTGCATCGCGACCGTGCCCGCCTTGAAGGCGGCCTGGGCGTCGTCGGTGGTGCGGCCGGTGTTGGCCGCGTAGCCGCCCTTGACCAGGTCGGCCCACCACTGGACGATCCGCGCGCCCTGGGCGGAGTCGAACACGACCTTGCTCGCCTTGCTGCTGCGGCCGTTGTCGTTGTCGCAGTACATGGTCCCGGACTCGGCCAGCAGCTCCTCGACGAACCAGCCGTAGATGGCCGCGCCGAAGCCGTACCGGACGGTCTTGCCGTCGGCGTCCTTCCTGGTCAGCTTCTTCGCCAGCTCGCCCAGCTCGTCGAGGTCCCTGGGCGGCTGGGCCGGGTCGACGCCGGCCTCCTTGAAGGCGTCGGTGTTCAGGTACAGCAGCGGCATCGAGGAGTTGAACGGCATCGACTGGAGCTTGCCGCCGACCGAGTAGTAGTTGCGGATGTTGGCGTCCAGGTCGTCCAGCGGGTAGCCGTCCTTGTCGGCGAAGGCCTGGGCGGGGACGGTCTGCCTGGAGTCGATCATGAACCGGGTGCCGATGTCGTAGACCTGCACCAGGGCGGGGGTGCCCTTCTGCTGCACCGCGGCCTTGTACTTGGTGACCAGCTCGTCGTACTTGCCCTGGAACTGCGCCTTGATCTCGATCTTGCCCTGGTGCGCAGCGTTGAACTGGTTGACCAGCCCGGTGAGCACCTCGGCGTTCTTGCCGGTCATCGAGTGCCAGAACTCGACGCCGGTGACGCCGGAGGCCTGGTCAAGCGCCTGGGCGCCGGGCGCGGCGGCGGAGTCGGAGCCACCGGATCCGGAGCCCGAGCCACCGGAGGAGCTGCAGGCGGTCAGGGACAGGCCGGCCACCAGCAGGGCCGCGAGCGCGCGTGCACTCTTCTTCACGGGGGTTCTCTCTCTGATCGGACGGGACGGGCAGGGATATGACTGGACGGACGGTCAGCGGACGGACGGTCAGCGCACCGCACCCGCGGTGAGCCCGCGGACGATGAAGCGCTGCCCGAACACCACCAGGGCGAGCGTGGGCAGCAGGGAGAGCACGACGCCGGCCAGGATCAGCCCGGGGTCGGCCATCTCGGAGTCGCGCAGCGAGGTGAGGCCGATCTGCAGGGTCTGCATGTTCGCCGTGCGGGTGATGATCAGCGGCCAGAAGTACTGGTTCCAGGCGGACAGGAAGACGTAGATCGACAGGGCCGCGAGCGCCGGCTTGTTGAGCGGGACGACGATCCGCCACAGGAAGCGCCAGTGGCCGGCGCCGTCGATCCGGGCGGCGTCGCGCAGTTCGCCGGGCAGCTGGCGGAAGGCCTGGCGCAGCATGAAGGTGCCGAAGCCGGAGGCCAGGAAGGGCAGCACCAGGCCGAAGTAGGTGTTGCCGAGCCCCCAGCCGGACAGCGTCAGGTAGTTGGGGATGATGATGGCCTCCCACGGGACCATCAGCGTCGCCAGGAACACCCCGAACACCACCGCCCGCGCCTTCAGCGGCAGGAAGACGAAGGCGTACGCGGCCAGGATCGAGGTGAACAGCTGGGCGAGGGTGATGACGGTGGCCACGATCGCCGAGTTGGCGTACTGGCGGGCCAGCGGGATCGCCTCCACGGCGCCGGAGAAGTTCCGCCCGGTGACCGAGTGCGGCACCAACGCGGGCGGGTACGAGGAGAGTTCGGACGGGCCCATGAAGGCGCCGGCGACCGCGTAGTACACCGGGAAGGCCACGGTGACGACGGCGACGGCGAGCAGCAGGTAGACGGCGGCGCGGCCGAGCAGGTCGCGCGGGGAGCGTCCGGCGAGCAGCCGGGCGCGCGGGCGGGGCGCCTCGACCTCGGTGGCGATCGAACTCATGCGTAGTGCACCTTCCGCTCCAGGACGCCGAACTGGACGGCCGTGCAGGCGAGGACGACCACGAGCAGCACCACGGCCTGGGCGCTCGCGGTGCCGAAGTCGCTGGAGCCGTAGGCGAACGCCTTCTCGTAGACGGAGTAGACGAGCGTCCGGGTGGAGCCGTCCGGCCCGCCCTTGGTGAGGATGTGGATCTGGCCGAAGCTCTGCAGCGCGTGGACGGTGGAGATCACCGTCAGGAAGAACAGGTTCGGGCCGAGCATCGGGACGGTGATCGAACGGGCCAGCCGCAGGCCCGAGGCGCCGTCGATCCGGGCCGCTTCCACCACCTCCCCCGGGATCGAGCCGATGCCCGCGGAGAGCACCAGCACGTTGTAGCCGAGGTTCATCCAGACCGTGGTGACGGCCACCGACACCAGGGCGTAGCGGGAGTCGGTCAGCCAGCCGATCGGGCCCAGGCCGACGTGCGAGAGCAGCCCGTTGAGCACCCCGCTGGCGGGGTTGAAGAACACCGCGAAGACCACCGACGCACTGGCCACCGAGAAGGCGAAGGGCAGCGCGAAGGCGGAGCGCAGCAGCCGCACGCCCCGGATCCGGTTCTCCAGGAGCAGCACCAGCACCAGTGCGCCGAGCACCCCGGGCACCACGGTGAGCACCGTGAACAGTGCCGTGGTGACGAGGGTCCGGCGGAAGTCCGCCGAGGTCAGCAGGTCGGCGTAGTGCTTCGCCCCGACGTAGCGCGAGGGCGCGCCGAAGAGGTCGTTGGCGTGCCCGCTCAGGTAGATCGTCCGGCCCAGCGGGTAGCCGATGAAGAGGACGAAGACCACCAGGGAGGGCAGCAGGAAGGCCCAGGCGAGCCCGTGTTCACCCCAGCGGCTTCGACGGCCCGGCAGGGGCGCGGTGTGCGGTGCGGTCGGCATGTGGTGCGCGTCCGCCTTTCGTGATGTCGGTTCCGGCCGAAACCGTGTCCTGCCCACACGACGCCGCGGGAACCTCGTGGTGATCAACGAGTGTCACCGGGATTACGCGTTCGCGTCAGATTCAGCCGATCGTGCCCGGACGGACCGCCGATCGTGTCAGGACGGGCGCCGCAACGGGCTGCCGATCGTGCCCGGAGAGGCTGCCGGAAGGGCTCTCGCAAGGGCTCCCGGACGGCCTGCGGCGAGGCCGGCCGTCCTGTCGGAGGGGTGCCGTACGGTGCGCGGGTGGACGAAACGGAATTCGACATACGGGCCGCAATGGCCGAAACCTTGCGCAGCCGCGCGGGCGCCTGGGCACTCGTCCAGGGCTTCGCCGCGTACTGGGGCGAGCCGCTGGCGCCGGCGGACGGCTTCCCCGACGCCGACCTCGACGCGGCCGAGCAGCGGCTCGGGCTGCGGCTGCCGGCGGCGCTGCGCGAGGCGTACCGGCTGTTCGGCCGGCGGGCGGACCCGACCAGCAACCACGACGTGCTGCTGACGCCCGACGAGCTGTTCGTGATGGACGGCGCGCTGGTCTACCGGGCGGAGAACCAGGGCTGCGCGCACTGGGGCGTGCTGCTGGCCGACCTCGACCGCGAGGACGGCCGGCGGGGGGACGGCGCGCGGGGCGACGGCGCGCGGATCGGGCTCGACCTGGAGGATCCGCCGACGGTGGTGCGGCTGGACCTCGCGGACAAGTCTCAGGAGCGGTGGGCGCCTTGGGAGGAGCGCTTCTCGGTGGCGGCCGCCGCGATGGCGATGACGGAGAAGCTGCTGGAGGACCACGAGCTGACCGACGTCGTCACGGTCGTCACGTCCGAGGACGGACTTCCGGACGGTTTCCGCGCCTTGCCGGCGCTCGGCCGGGGCTGCCGCTGGTACCAGGCGCCGGACGTGCTGGTCCAGGTGGTCGAGGAGGCCTGGACGGCGGCCCGGGCACGCACCCCGCAGGCGCTGGAGGCGCTGTACGAGGCGGTGCCCGGGGACTGGCTGGGCGAGTGAGCCCCGCCCGGCCCGGTCAGGCGGTGGAGCCGCCGTCCAGCACGAGGTCGGAGCCGACGGTGTAGCCCGCCTCCGCCGAGGCGAGGTACAGCACCGCGGCGGCCACCTCCTCCACGGCACCCGCCCGGCCGACCGGGATCTCGGCTCCCATCCGCTCGGCCTTCGCCGCCGCGCTCTCCCCGGGCCGGCCCGACATGGGGGTGTCCACCGCGCCGGGGCTCACCGCGTTGATCCGCACGCCGTCGGCGATGTGGTCACGGGCGGCAGCGCGGGTGAGCGCGGTGACCGCGGCCTTGCTGACGGCGTAGGCGCCGACGCCTGCGATCCGCCGGTGGGCACCCAGGTTGGAGGAGACGTTGACGATCGCGCCGCCGCCGTGCGCCCGCATGTGGCCGATCTGGTGCTTCATCGCGAGCAGCGTGCCGGTGACGTTGATGTCGATCAGCCGCTGCCAGTCGGCCTCGTCGATGTCGGCGACGGGCCCGAGGGCACCGATCACCCCGGCGTTGTTGACGGCGACGTCCAGGCCGCCGAACCGCTCGACGGCCTCGCGGACCAGCCGGGCGGCGTCCTCGCCGTTCGTCACGTCGCCGGTCAGTGCGACCGCCTTGCCGCCGGCCTGCTCGATCAGCTCGACGGTCTCGGCGAGCGGGGCGGCGGTCCGGCCGGCGACCGCGACGCGGGCGCCCTCCCGGGCGAAGGCGAGCGCGATGGCCCGTCCGATGCCGCTGCCGCCACCGGTGACGAGGACGGACTGGTCGGCGAAACGCGTGGTCATGGTGTGAACTCCTTGGTCCGAGTGGTGTGTTCAGGTGCGGTGGTGCGTTCAGGTGTAGTGGTGCGTTCTGGCGTGGCGGTGCGTTCGGGTGCCGGGGTGGTCCGGGTCAGGGCGGCGACCGCGACGGCGGTGATCACCAGCAGTGCCGCGGCCGCCGCGAAGGCCACGGCGTACCCGCCGACGACGGTCGGGCGGGTGGCGGCGAGCGCCATCAGGGCGGCCGGCCCGGCGGTGGGGCCGAGTTCCATGGCCGTGTTGAAGACGCCCGCAGCCAGGCCGGTCCGGTCGGGGGCCACCCCACCGGTGGCGAGGACGGCCGCTCCGGCGAAGGCCGCGGCGGCTCCGGCGGGCAGCAGGAGCAGTCCGGGCAACAGGCCGGGGGCGTACCCGCTGCCGGGGGCGAGCCCGGCCAGCAGGCCGAGTCCGGCAGCCGCCACGGCGAGCCCGACGGCGGTGACCGGCCCGGGCCCGTACCGGACGGTCAGCGGGCCGGCGAGCCGGCCGGTCAGCAGCAGGGCGGCCGCGTACGGCAGGAAGGCGGCGGAGGTGGCGGCGGTGCTCCAGCCGCGCTGCTGCTGGAGGTAGAGCGGGATCAGGACGAAGACCAGCGCGGTGCCGGCGGCGGTCACCATGACCGCGGCGAGCGCGGTGGCGCGGCGCCGGTCGGCGAGGAAGCCGGGCGGCAGCAGCGGGTCGGCGGTGCGGCGTTCGGCGGCGGCGAAGGCGAGCAGCAGGACGAGCCCGGCGAGCAGCGGCCCGTACACCCCGGGGTCGGTCCAGGGGCGCTCGGTGGCTGCCACCGGGGCGTAACTCGCCGCGCAGACACCGGCGGTGGCGAGGACGGCGCCGCGCAGGTCCAGAGCGGGGCGGCGCCCGGCGGGGTCGGCGGCGTTCGCACGGTCGGCAGGTTCGGCACGGTCGGCAGGTTCGGCAGGTTCGGCAGGGGGCAGTGTGCCGGAGCGGACGAGGCTGGCCAGGGCGACCAGGACGGGCACCGCGAACAGCCAGCGCCAGGAGACCGTGGCGGCGACCGCGCCCGACGCCACGCTGCCGAGGGTGGCGCCGAGCACCGACAGACCGCCCCAGGTGGCCATCGCCCGTCGGTAGGCGGCGGGTTCGGGGTGCAGGACCCGGACCACCGCGACCGCCGCCGGGGCGGTGAGGGCCGCGCCGACGCCTTGGACGAGGCGGCCTGCCAGCAGGAACGGGTAGTCGGGTGCGAGGGCGCAGGCGATCGAGGCGGCTCCGAGCAGCACGAGGCCGGTCCGGAGGACCCGGCGCCCGCCGTGACGGTCGGCCAGCCGGCCGCCGAGCAGCAGCAGGGAGCTGAAGGTGAGCCCGTAGGAGGCGCTCAGCAGCAGCAGTCCGGACGGGCCGAGCCCGAACTCCCGGGCCACCAGTGGCAGCGGCACCGTGAGGATCGTGATGGTGAAGATCAGCACCACCTGCACGAGGCCGAGCAGTGCGAAGCCGGGCCGGCTCGATGGTGCGGCACTCATGAGAAACCCCCCTTCTCAATAAACGATCGTTCGGTCCAGATTGCGGACCGCAAAGGACGTCGACCGGGCAGGCCGGACGTCAGCCCGCCTCCAGCAGCACCAGCGCCTGCTCGGCGGCGTCACGCACCCGGGCCGCGCCGTCGGCGGTCTTTCCCATCACCCTCAGGCCCTGCATCAGCACCATCAGCATCCGGGCGAGCGCCCGGGGTTCCCGCCCGGCCGGCAGTTCGCCCTGCGCCTCGGCGCGCACCAGGGCGGCCGTCAGCACCGTCTCCAGGTGGCTGAGGCTGGCGTCCACCCGGCGGGCCGCCGACGGGTCGTGCGGGGCGAGCTCGACGGCGGTGTTGGTGACGAAGCAGCCGCGCTCCCGCCCCGCCCCGGCCGACTCCGCCGCGTACCGGCGCACCATCGCCCGCACGGCCGGCAGCACCGGGCCGGGCTGGGAGAGTTCCGCCAGCAGCACCGGGTCGACCTGCTCGGCGTACCGCTCCAGCGCACGCAGGTAGAGCTCGCGCTTGCTGCCGAAGGTGGCGTAGATGCTGGCCCGGGCGATGCCGAGCCGCTCGACCAGGTCGGCCATCGAGGTGGCCTCGTAGCCGCGCTGCCAGAACAGCTCCAGGGCCGCCTGCAGCGCCGTATCCGGGTCGAATTCCTTCGTTCGCGCCATGTCGCACACGCTAGCGGTTTCCGGAACGATCAGTCAAGAAAGGCAATTCCCGGCGCAGGGCGGGCATCTGACGGAGCATTGCCAAGTGGACTAGACCAAGGCTAGCCTTACCGCCCCATCCCTCCTTCCCCACAGGAGGCGTTCCGCATGCCCGCACACCTTCCCCCCACTCCCCGCCAGGCCGCCGACGCCGCCAGACCCCTGATGCTGACGGCCTTTCGGGTCGTCGTCGGCCTGCTCTTCGCCTGCCACGGCGCCGCCTCGCTCTTCGGCGTCCTCGGCGGCGCCCAGGGCGGCGGCACCGTCCCCCTCGCCCAGTGGCCCGGCTGGTGGGCAGCCCTGATCCAGCTGGCCGGCGGCGTCCTGGTGCTGCTCGGCGCCGGCACCAGGACGGCCGCCCTGCTCTGCTCCGGCTCGATGGCCTACGCCTACTTCACCGTCCACCAGGGGCACGCGGTGCTCCCGCTGCAGAACGGAGGCGAGGCCTCGGTCATGTTCTGCTGGGCCTTCCTCGCCATCGCCACGCTCGGCTCCGGCCCGTACGCCCTGGACCGGCTGCTCACCCGCCGACCGGCGGACCCGGCGGATTCGGCAACCCCGGCGGCCGGACCGATCGAACCGGCCGGACCAGCCGAACCGGCCGTACCCGACGAAGCGACCGCGCAGCCGTCCTCGACGGCCTGAGCCCCGGGCAGCCCGAGCTCAGCCCTCGGCCAGGTGCCGCTCGACCGAGGCGACCTTGGCGGTGAGCCCGTCGGTGACCCCGGCCCGGTCGTCGATCTTGATGACCGTACTCACCCGGCAGCTGTGGGCCTTCACCGCCTCGATCGCCTCCCGGATCACCGGCATCACCTCGTCCCACTCCCCCTCGATGCTGGTGAACATGGCGTCCGTGCGGTTCGGCAGTCCGCTCGCGCGGACCACCCGGACGGCGGCGGCCACCGCCTCCCCCACGTCCTCGCCGATCCCCAGCGGGGTCACCGAAAATGCTGCGATCACGGCTCTGCGCTCCTTGTTCCGACGGCTCTGGTCGCTGGTTCGGACCGGTCCGAACCAGCGACCAGGCTAGACGGCCCGTCAGACCGCCGAGGGCAGCGGCGGGTCGACGGCCAGCGACGCGGTGGAGCGGGCCCGGTGCCGGTCGACCCAGGCCGCGAGCGCGAGCGTGCAGGCGTGGTCCAGGTGGCGCAGCCCGGACCAGTCCAGTTCGACCGGGCGGTCGTCCGGCAGGTGTTCCAGGGACGGCGCGGGCGGCCCGCTCCGGAAGGTACTTCCAGCCGATCAGCACCAGCAGGGTGCCGAGGCCGAGCGCGACGGCGCTCGGGGCGGCCACCGCGGTGAGGACGTCCTTCAGCAGGGCGGGCAGGCCGGCGATCTTCTCCGGCCCCGGCTTCCACATTCTGTTGAAGTCACCCTTGACGCCCGACGGGGGCCGCCCTACCTTGTTTCCACATACAGAAACCGTTCTTCCGTATGGTGGAATTCAGGAGATGAGCCCTCCGAGCCACTGCGGGCCGACGCAGGAGAAACCCGATGCCTCGTATGACAGCCGCCCGCGCGGCCGTGGAGATCCTCAAGCTCGAAGGCGTTGAGGTCGCGTTCGGCGTGCCGGGCGCAGCCATCAACCCGTTCTACGCCGCCCTCAAGGCCTCCGGCGGCATCCGGCACACGCTGGCCCGGCACGTCGAAGGTGCCTCCCACATGGCCGAGGGGTACACCCGCGCCGAGGCCGGCAACATCGGGGTCTGCATCGGCACCTCCGGCCCGGCCGGCACCGACATGATCACCGGCCTGTACTCGGCGATCGCCGACTCCATCCCGATCCTGTGCATCACCGGCCAGGCGCCCGTCGCCCGGCTGCACAAGGAGGACTTCCAGGCCGTCGACATCGCCTCGATCGCCAAGCCGGTCACCAAGGCCGCCACCACCGTGCTGGAGGCCGCGCAGGTCCCCGGCGTGTTCCAGCAGGCCTTCCACCTGATGCGCTCCGGCCGCCCCGGCCCGGTCCTGATCGACCTGCCGATCGACGTCCAGCTGACCGAGATCGACTTCGACCCCGAGGCCTACCAGCCGCTGCCGGTCTACAAGCCGACCGCCAACCGCATCCAGATCGAGAAGGCCGTCGCGCTGCTCCAGGAGTCGGAGCGCCCGCTGATCGTGGCCGGCGGCGGCGTCATCAACGCCGACGCCGCCGACCTGCTGCTGGAGTTCGCCGAGCTGACCGGCGTCCCCGTCATCCCGACCCTGATGGGCTGGGGCATCGTCCCCGACGACCACGAGCTGAACGCCGGCATGGTCGGCCTGCAGACCTCGCACCGCTACGGCAACGAGAACTTCCTCGCCTCCGACTTCGTCCTCGGCATCGGCAACCGCTGGGCCAACCGCCACACCGGTGGCCTGGACGTCTACACCGCGGGCCGCAAGTTCGTCCACATCGACGTCGAGCCCACCCAGATCGGCAAGATCTTCGCCCCCGACCTCGGCATCGCCTCCGACGCCAAGGCCGCGCTGGAGCTCTTCGTCCAGGTCGCCCAGGAGCTCAGGGCCGCCGGGCAGCTGAAGGACCGCAGCGCGTGGGCCGCATCCACCCAGGAGCGCAAGGCGACGCTGCAGCGCCGCACCCACTTCGACAACGTGCCGCTCAAGCCGCAGCGCGTCTACGAGGAGATGAACAAGGCCTTCGGCCCGGAGACCCGCTACGTCACCACCATCGGCCTCTCCCAGATCGCCGGCGCGCAGATGCTGCACGTCTACCGGCCGCGGCACTGGATCAACTGCGGGCAGGCCGGGCCGCTCGGCTGGACCATCCCGGCCGCGCTGGGCGTCGCCACCGCCGACCCCGAGGGCCAGGTCGTCGCACTCTCCGGCGACTACGACTTCCAGTTCATGATCGAGGAGCTGGCCGTCGGCGCCCAGCACCGGATCCCGTACGTCCACGTGCTGGTCAACAACAGCTACCTGGGCCTGATCCGCCAGGCGCAGCGCAACTTCGACATCGACTTCCAGGTCAAGCTGGAGTTCGAGAACATCAACGCGCCGGAGCTGGGCGTCTACGGAGTGGACCACGTCAAGGTCGCCGAGGGCCTGGGTTGCAAGGCGATCCGGGTCACCGAGCCGGAGGGCCTGCTGCCCGCCCTCGAGGAGGCCAAGAAGCTGGCCGCCGAGTTCCGCGTCCCGGTCGTGGTCGAGGCGATCCTGGAGCGGGTCACCAACATCGCGATGAGCGGCAGCGACATCGACAAGGTCAACGAGTTCGAGGAGCTCGCCACCCTCCCCGAGCACGCGCCGACGGCGATCAAGCCGCTCGCGCTCTGACCGGCTGCGAGGGGGCGTACGAGCCGCTCCGTACGCCCCCTCGCGCCCGGAACACCGGCGGCGCCGGCACGGTTGAGCCGTCCGGGGCCGCTACCGTGTGCCCGGGCGAGAATCCGCCGCCGACCTGCCGAAAGGACCACCACCGTGAGCCTGTACGACATCCCCCTGCGCACCCTCTCCGGCGAGCCCACCTCGCTGGCCGAGCACAAGGGCAAGGCGCTGCTGATCGTCAACGTCGCCTCCAAGTGCGGCCTGACCCCGCAGTACGCCGGCCTGGAGCGCCTCCAGGAGCGCTACGCCGGCCGTGGCTTCACCGTGCTGGGCTTCCCCTGCAACCAGTTCGCCGGGCAGGAGCCGGGCAGCTCCGAGGAGATCCAGACCTTCTGCTCCACCACGTACGGCGTGACCTTCCCGCTGTTCGAGAAGATCGACGTCAACGGCGACGACCGGCACCCGCTGTACGCGCAGCTGACCCAGGTCGCCGACGCCGAGGGCCAGGCCGGGGACGTCTCCTGGAACTTCGAGAAGTTCCTGGTCTCGCCGGACGGCACCGTCGCGGCCCGGCTGCGGCCGCGCGTCGAGCCGGAGTCGGACGAGCTGATCACCGCACTCGAGGCCGTCCTGCCGGCCTGATCACACAGCCGACGGACCGGCCCCGGGCACCCGCCCCGGGGCCGGTCCGTCATTTCCAGGGTCCGTCGAGCAGCCCCCCATTGCCGAGTCGGCCTTCGACTGAGCGGAGCCGACAACCTGCGCACCACCCCTGTCCGTTGTCGGTTCGCATGGCGATCCGTCGAGCGGACTGCGGAAAAGAGCGAGTTGCTGGCGCCGGCGCGGCAGCAGCAGCTTCACAGGCAGGGCCGCCCGCCGGCCTCCGCCCGGCCCGGCCCGGCCCGGCCCGGCCGACGATCCGGCTGATTGCCTCCTGCAAGATCACGGCCTAGGCGCGCTTGTGAGCAATTCGGCCAGGCGGTCCGCGAATTGGGTGAGCCAGTCCAACCGTGGTCCGCTGCGGGCGATGCGGAATCCGTGGCGGCGACCCCAGAACGCGGCCTGCACGGCATGGAACTGTGCCCACCGCCGGACGCGTTCGCGATCGAGTTCGGCGGCCTCGGCGAAGACGTCCAGAGTGCGGTGGACGGCCTTGCGCACGTCGTCCGCTTCGAGGAGTGTGAGCGCGCGTGACTTGAGCAGCGTGCCGCCGTCGTAAGCGGGGTCTCCCGCGTACCCCTTGGGATCGACGGCCAGCCACGGCTCGCGGTCGGCGCGCAGGATGTTCCCGGCATGGAGGTCACCATGGATGAGGGTGTCCGGCTGGACGCGACCCAGCTCGCGGACGGTCGACATGGCGGCGTCCAGCACGGAGAGCGGGAGTGTGTGCGTCAGCTCCTGGGCGCCCTTGCGCAGTTGCTCCTCCCAAGCGTCGGCCCGCTCCCGAAGCCGGGGCAGGCCAAGCGGCGCGGGGACGGCCAGTCGGCGGTTGATCCGCCCAGCGACCGTCACGATCTCGTCGTCGTCCTCGACCTCCGCGAGGGTCGACGTCCGGACCCGCTCGAGTAGCATCGCGAACCGCTCATCGTGGCGCTCGTGAAGCAGGACAGCTCCGCGCCCGCCCCAGGCCGCGAATGCGTCCGGCTCGTGAACGTTGCCGGGATGCGGGAACGACACCTTCAGCACCGCGGCCCCATCGGCCCGCCGTCGCACCGGAACGATGACCGCGACACCGCCGTGCATGACCTCGCCGTCCGGCACGCACTCCCAGCGCTCCAGCAACTCGTCCACGATCAGGGGCAGTTCGGCGAGCCACGCTGCCCCGAGCTCTCCTTCGCGCTCGATCGTGCCCTGCGCGAACGTGCCTGGAATCCCGATCATTCGGGCACCTTACGCGCCACCCCGACGACGCCACCAGCCCCGAGCCCGCCACGGCCTGGACGAGACCGACTCAACGGATGTCGCGCATGGTCGTCCGCCCACCGTGCGCCAGCTCGTTTCAGTCCTGGAGGCCACCGACCAGGGCGTTCACCTGCCCGGCCTCCTCCTTGCGCCACCCCCGCGGACACGCTGCGACCGCCCCGCGCCCCTGGGGTGATGCCTGGGCAGCCACCGTACGGTCCGAGCTTCCTCGTCACAGCAACAGCCGTGTGCCCGGGGGGAGTTCATTAGCCCGTGCCGCTTCGCGCAGGTGGGCCAGCAGGGTGCCGTGCAGTGCCTCCGCCGCGCGGGTGAGCGGCACCTCGTGGCCGTGGGCTACGGCGATGGTGCGGCCCAGGCCCGGCGCGGCGAACGGGGTCACCGCGAGGCCTGAGCGGGCTGCCACCATGCCGGGCACCACGGCCGGCCCGAGTCCGGCCCGGACGAAGCCCAGCACCGCGTCCATCTCGCCGCCCTCGACCGCGAACTCCGGCTCGAAGCCGGCCGCCCGGCAGGCCGCCAGCGTCGCCTCGCGGACGTCGTAGCCCTCCCGGAACATCACCAGCGGCCGCCCCCGCAGCTCCGCGACCCGGACCTTGCGCCGGGGCCGCCGCTCGGCAGAGACCAGCACCAGTTCCTCGTGCAGCAGTTCGGTGACGGCGAGGGCGGGCGCGGCCTCCCCGCTGGTCGGGGTGATGATCAGCGCGAGGTCGAGCTCGCCCGCCGCCAGCGAGCGCACCAGGTCGCGGGAGCCGCCCTCGCGGACGGCCAGCGCGACGCCCGGGTGGCGGTCCCGGAACACCCGCAGCACGTCCGGCACCAGGCTGGTGCACAGGCTCGGCGGCGCGCCCAGCCGCACCCGGCCGCGGCGCAGCTGGACCGTCTCCTGGACGGCCAGTCTGGCGGTCTCGGTGTCCACGAGGATGCGCCGGGCCAGTGGCAGCAGGGCGTCCCCGGCGTCGGTGAGGGCGATGTTGCCCCGGGTGCGGTGGAACAGTTCGGCGCCCAACTCCCGTTCCAGTGAACGGATCTGTTGCGAGAGGGACGGCTGTGCCACGTGCGCCGCCTCGGCGGCCCGGGTGAAGTGGCGGGTGTCGGCGACGGCGAGGAAGTAGCGGAGTTGCTGAAGCTGCACACCGCCAGAATAGGCGCATCGATAGCTGGTGCCTATCGTGGCGAGCCGCATCATGTCTTGGACGCACCCTGGCGGCCGTCCCTACCGTTGAAGCCATGACAACCGCGACTCGGACGGCCCGGCATCCGTCCACCCTGGCGACGCTGTGGCGGTCGACCGTCGGCAAGAAGGCGGTCATGGCCGTCACCGGACTGGTCATGCTGCTGTACCTGGTCGCGCACATGCTGGGCAACCTCAAGGTGTTCGCCGGCCCGGACGACATCAACGGCTACGCGGCCTGGCTGCGCACCGTCGGGCAGCCGTTCCTCGGCCACGCGTGGTTCCTGTGGATCGCCCGGACCGCCCTGCTGGCCTCCGTCGTGCTGCACGGCGTCTCCGCGTACCAGCTCAGCCGCCGTGACCTCGCCGCCCGCCCCAGCAAGTACGTCCACAAGCGCCGCCGCGCGAGCTACGCGACCCGCACCATGCGCTGGGGCGGGGTGATCCTGGCGCTGTTCCTCGTCTGGCACATCCTCGACCTCACCACGCTGACCGTGAACCCGGCCGCCGAGGAGGGCCACCCGTACCAGAACGTCGTCGCCTCGTTCGGACGCTGGTACGTCGACGTGTTCTACGTCGTCGCGATGCTGGCCGTCGGCCTCCACATCCGGCACGGCTTCTGGAGCGCGGCGCAGACGCTCGGCGCCAACAACGCCCGCCGGGACCGGGCGCTCAAGCTGACCGCCAACGGCCTGGCGCTCGTGCTGACGGCCGGCTTCCTGTCCGTCCCCGTGGCCGTGATGACCGGAGTGGTGAAGTGAGCTACCCGAACTACACCGTCGGCGAGCCCGTCGCCGACACCAAGGCGCCCGCCGGGCCGATCGAACAGCGCTGGGACCAGCGGCGGTTCGACGCCAAGCTGGTCAACCCGGCCAACCGGCGAAAGCACACCGTGATCGTGGTCGGCACCGGCCTGGCCGGCGGCGCGGCCGGTGCGACGCTCGCCGAACAGGGCTACCACGTCGTCCAGTTCTGCTTCCAGGACTCCCCCAGGCGCGCCCACTCGATCGCCGCCCAGGGCGGCGTCAACGCGGCCAAGAACTACCGCAACGACGGCGACTCGATCCGCCGGCTGTTCTACGACACCGTCAAGGGCGGCGACTTCCGCGCCCGCGAGTCCAACGTGCACCGGCTCGCCCAGGTGTCGGTGGAGATCATCGACCAGTGCGTGGCCCAGGGCGTGCCCTTCGCCCGCGAGTACGGCGGCCTGCTGGACACCCGCTCCTTCGGCGGCGTCCAGGTCTCCCGTACCTTCTACGCCCGCGGCCAGACCGGCCAGCAGCTGCTCCTCGGCGCCTACCAGGCGCTCTCCCGGCAGATCGCCGCCGGGAACGTGGAGATCCACCCGCGCACCGAGATGCTGGACCTGCTGGTCGTCGACGGCCGGGCCCGCGGCATCGTCGCCCGCGACCTGGTCACCGGCCGGATCAGCACCCACACCGCGGACGCCGTGGTCCTCGCCACCGGCGGCTACGGCAACGTCTTCTACCTCTCCACCAACGCCAAGAACTCCAACGCCACCGCGATCTGGCGGGCGCACCGGCGCGGCGCCTACTTCGCCAACCCGTGCTTCACCCAGATCCACCCGACCTGCATCCCGCGCTCGGGCGACCACCAGTCCAAGCTCACCCTGATGAGCGAGTCGCTGCGCAACGACGGCCGGATCTGGGTGCCCAGGGCTCAGGGCGACACCCGGCCGCCGGCCGAGATCCCCGAGGAGGAGCGGGACTACTACCTGGAGCGGATCTACCCCGCGTTCGGCAACCTGGTGCCGCGCGACATCGCCTCCCGGGCCGCCAAGAACGTCTGCGACGAGGGCCGCGGCGTCGGCCCCGGCGGCCAGGGCGTGTACCTGGACTTCGCCGACGCGATCGGCCGGCTGGGCCGGGACGCCGTCGAGGCCAAGTACGGCAACCTCTTCGAGATGTACGAGCGGATCACCGCCGAGGACCCGTACCGGGTGCCGATGCGGATCTACCCGGCGATCCACTACACGATGGGCGGGCTCTGGGTCGACTACGACCTGCAGACCACCGTGCCGGGCCTGTTCGCGATCGGGGAGGCCAACTTCTCCGACCACGGCGCCAACCGGCTCGGCGCCAGCGCCCTGATGCAGGGCCTGGCCGACGGCTACTTCGTGCTGCCGCCCACCCTCAACGACTACCTGGCCCGCAACCCGCTGCCCGCCGTGCCCGCCGGGCACCCGGCGCTCACCGAGGCGCGGGCCGAGGTCGAGGACCGGCTCAACCTGATCCTCGCGGTGAACGGCGACCGCACCCCGGACTCCTTCCACCGCGAACTCGGCGAACTGCTCTGGGACGAGTGCGGCATGGCCCGCGACGCGGCCGGGCTCACCCGGGCGCTGGAGCGGATCCCGCAGCTGCGCGAGGAGTTCTGGCGCCGGATCAAGGTGCCCGGCACCGGGCAGGAGCTCAACCAGTCGCTGGAGAAGGCCAACCGGCTCGTCGACTACTTCGAGCTCGCCGAACTCATGTGCCTGGACGCCCTGCACCGCGCCGAGTCCTGCGGCGGCCACTTCCGCACCGAGAGCCAGACGCCCGACGGCGAGGCCGCCCGCCGGGACGAGGAGTTCTCCTACGCCGCCGCCTGGGAGTTCACCGGCACCGGCGAGGCGCCCGTCCTCCACCGCGAAGAGCTCGACTTTGCGTACGTCCACCCCACCCAGCGGAGCTACGCATGAACCTCACCCTGCGCATCTGGCGCCAGGCGGGCCCGGACGCGCCCGGGTCGATGACCACCTACCAGGTCGGCGGCATCAGCCCGGACATGTCCTTCCTGGAGATGCTCGACACCCTCAACGAGGAGCTGATCATCCGGGGCGACCAGCCCGTCGCCTTCGACCACGACTGCCGCGAGGGCATCTGCGGCGCGTGCGGCATGGTCATCAACGGCCAGGCGCACGGCCCCGAGCGGACCACCACCTGCCAGCTGCACATGCGGCACTTCCAGGACGGCGACACCATCGACGTCGAGCCGTGGCGGGCGGCGGCCTTCCCGGTGGTCAAGGACCTGGTGGTGGACCGTACGGCCTTCGACCGGATCATCGGCTCCGGCGGCTACATCACCGCGCCCACCGGCAGCGCCCCCGAGGCGCACGCCACGCCCGTCCCCAAGGAGGCCGCCGACACCGCCTTCGAGCACGCCGAGTGCATCGGCTGCGGCGCCTGCGTGGCGGCCTGCCCGAACGGCTCGGCGATGCTGTTCACCTCGGCCAAGGTCGTCCACCTCAACGTGCTGCCGCAGGGCGCGCCGGAGCGGGCCTCGCGGGTGCGGAGCATGGTCGCGGCCATGGACGCGGAGGGCTTCGGCGGCTGCACCAACACCGGCGAGTGCGCCACCGCCTGCCCCAAGGGCATCCCGCTGCCCAGCATCGCGGCGATGAACCGGGAGTTCCTGCGGGCCGCCCGCGGCTGACTCCCCCCACGATCGGTCGGCCCCTCGCGTTCGGTGCTCGTCGCGGGGGGCCGACGCCTGTGCGGCGGAGCGTGCGCGGGCATCTCGCGCTCCCCGTACGGGTGGTGGATCGCCGCGAGCCGTGCTCACCGACGGGGAATCGCGCTACGGTGGTCCTCCACTACGGAAGGGCGGCATATGCCCGAGGTGCAGTCCTGCTCCGGCTGCGGCGGGTCCGGGGGAACCCAGAAGACCGAGGCCACGGTCGAACTGGACGAGGAAGGAAGCATGGTGCCCAGGGTCCACACCTTCTGGTCGCCCTGCGGTCGGTGCCACGGATCCGGGACGGTGATCGTCGGATGAGGCTGGTCTTCGAGTGCGTCGAGTGCGGTGGGCACTACCTGCCGCCCGCGGACATGGTGTACCCGGACGGGCCGGCCTCGCCGGTCTGGTGCACCGCCTGCCAGGGCGCCAAGCGCGCGGCCGGGCTCCGGGAGGACCCGCTGCTCGCCCGTGTCGCGCTGGCCGCCGCCCGGGCCGCGCTCGCCCGGCGGACGGCCGAGGCCGCCGACGCCGGGGCCCGCTTCGACATCCGCCCGTCCCGGCCGCCGCTGTCCCGCCGGGCCCGGTCGGGGCCGGGCGGCCTGCGCAGCAAGCTGGCCTGACGAGGCGGTCCGACCGGGTCGGGCGGTCCCGCCTTGCCGGGCCGTCCCGCCTTGCCAGGTGGTCGCGCCTTGCCGGGCCGTCCGGCCGCGCCTCAGAACAGCGCCTCCTGGGTGTCCGGCTCCGGCGGACGGACCCGCTCCTGCAGGGTCAGGCCCTCGGACGGGCGGCCGGCGGCGGGGGAGAGCGTCCAGCCGGTGAGCCGCCGGGTGTCCAGCAGCAGCGGGCCGGAGCCGTCCGGCTGGTCCAGGAACAGGTGCTTGCCGATCGGCGCCCGCAGCCGGCCCGCGACCACCGCGCCGTCGGCCAGTCCGACGATCTCCCGGTAGGCCTCCGGGGCGCCGCCGGCGAGGCCGTAACGCTCGACGTGGTCGACCACCGGGCCGTCGGCGAGCGGTTCGACGGCGTGACCGTCCAGCAGCCGGTGCGCCTGGGCGCGGGCCTCGGTGAGCACCGTACGGCGGTGCGGCGCGTCGCCGTGCGACCACCAGTGCGCGGTCTTCAGGCGGGACCTGTACCGCTCCCGGGCCAGGCCCGAGGCGGCGACGGTGAGTTCGGCGCGGCGCACGGCGGGCAGGCCGCCGCGGGCGGTGAACGCGTAGGCCAGCGCGCCCTGTTCGAGCAGCCGGCTGTCACCGCGCTGCTCGGCGGTCAGGCCGACCTTCAGCAGGCCCTCGCCGAACCAGGCGAGGTAGAGCAGGTAGGTGCGGCCGTCGTCGAGGATCTGGTCCCGGGCGAGGGCGAGGCCGCGGTCCACGCTCTGGCAGGCCGGGCACTGCGTCGCGCCGCCGTCCGGCTCGATCACCGCGTGGTGCGGGCAGGGCGTGCGCTCCGTCGCCCCGGCCAGCCAGGCCCCGGTGCAGCGGCGCGGGCCGGCCAGCAGCCAGCCGACCTCCGTGCCGGGCGCCACCGCGCGCTCGTGCACCTGCGGGCCGCGCACGGCCCCGAGCACGGCACGGCCGCCGTGCCAGCTCAGGCCGGTGGAGATCCAGCCCTCGGGGTGGCCCTGCCGCTGCGCTGCGATCCTCACGTGTCTCCCTGCGGTCGGTTGCCCGCGAGACTACCCGGCGCGACTGACAGGGCGGGTCGGTGCTCGAAGCCGCCACCCGCCGAGCGGCGCCCTTCTGCACCGCCGGAAGGCCCCTCAGGTCGCGGAGGCTTGGCCGGGTGGGGTGTCCACGTTCTATTGTTTGCGGGCGCGGTCGGCGGTGCGGCCGGGAGGCGAGGTCGCGCGGCCGGGTTCGGCGCGAGGTGAATGGGGTGGGCGGACGGTGTCGGGGCGGCGGAACAGCGGGGTGCTGGCGATCTGGGCTGAGGCGCAGCGGCAGCAGCAGCGCCGGGAGGAGGCCCGGTGGCGCGCCGAGGCGGCGCAGGAGCGGCTGCGGGAGCGGGAGCAGCGCGAGGCGCAGAAGGCGACCGCCCGCAACGAGCGGGAGGCCCAGCGCGCGTACCAGCAGTCGCGGGAGGCGGACGCGGCCCGGCGGACGGCCGAACTGGACGCCCGTGTAGAGGAGTTGAAGGGGCTGCTGAGCGCCGGTCTGGCAGCTCCGGCGTTCGGTCCGCAGTCGCTGCCGGCGCCGAGCGCGGTGCCGCCGTTCGATCCGGGGCCGCTGGGTGAGCCGGTGCCGATGCCGGACCAGTCGTCCGCGGCGTACGTCGTGCCCGCGCCGGACCCGGTCCAGGCCCGCAATCCGGGTGTGCGGCGGCAGTACGAGCAGTACCTCGCACAGGCCCGGGCCCGGTTCGAGCAGGACTGGTACGCCGCGCAGGCGCGGGAGGCGGACCGGCAGCGCCGACTGGCCGCGTACCACCAGGAGTACCTGGCCTGGGCGGAGCGGTTCCGCCGGCAGGACGACGAGCGCGGCGCCCGCACCGATGAGTTGCTGCGGCGGCTGCGGGCGGGCGAGCCGGAGGCGGTGCAGGAGTACTTCACCGCGGGCCTGTACGCGTCGGCGGCCTGGCCGGAGGGCTTCCCGCACCGGCTGGTGGCGGCGTTCGACGCGGCGGCCCGCCAGCTGGTTGTGGACTGGGAGCTGCCCGGGCCGGACGTGGTGCCGGCCGCCGGCCGGGTGCGGTACGTGAAGTCGGACGACCGCGAGGCCGAGGTGGCCCGCCCGGCGACGGAGCGCAAGGCGCTGTACCGGCAGGTGTTGGCGCAGTCGGCGCTGCGGGTGGTGGCGGAGGTGTTCCGGGCGGACCGGGACGGGCTGCTGGACTCGGTGGTGCTGAACGGCTTCGTCCTCGGGATCGACCCGGCGACCGGCCGGGAGGCGGAGCGCTTCCTGTCCACGCTGACCGCGACCCGGGGCGGCTTCGCCGGGCTGGCGCTGGACCGGGTGGACGCGGTGGAGTGCTTCCAGGGCCTGGGGGGCCGGCTGTCGGCGCGCCCGGAGCGGCTGGACGAGGTGCGCCCGGACCGGCGGCCGCAGACGGTCGGCGGGAGCCTGGCCGGGCAGGGCGGCGAGGACGAGCCGGACCTGTTCGAGATGGATCCGCTGGACTTCGAGGACCTGATCGCCGAGCTGTTCCGGCTGCGCGGCTTCCGGGTGATGACCACGGCGCGCAGCGGCGACGTCGGGGTGGACGTGGTCGCCGAGGACCTGGACCCGGTGACCGGCGGCAAGATCGTGATCCAGGCCAAGCGCTACAAGAAGACCGTCCCGCCGACGGCCGTGCGCGACCTGGAGTCCACCGTCCGCCACCACGGCGCGATCAAGGGCATCCTGGTCACCACGGCGGGCTTCGGCCGCGGCTCGTACAGCTACATCGAGGGCAAGCCGCTGACCCTGGTGAGCGGCCCGGAGCTGGTCGAGCTGCTGGCCGAGCAGGGCCTGCGCGGGCGGCTCGGCGGCGGCGCCTCCGCCGAGGGCGCGAAGCCCGCGGCGGCGGGGCGGGCCGGACGGGCCGAGCAGGCCGCGCAGGCCGAGCGGGCGGAGCAGGCCGCCCGGGAGACCGCCCTCACGGTGAACTGGCAGAGCAGGACGGCGGGCGGGGACGCGGTGGAGCTGGACGTCACCGCCTTCCTGTGCGCGGGCGGCCGGGTGCTGAGCGACGACCACTTCGTGTTCTTCAACAGCCCGCAGGACCCGGACGGCGCGGTCCGCCTGCACCCCACCCGCTCGGTGCCGGGCGAGCCGACCCGGTCGGCCCGGCTGACCCTGGACCTGCACCGGCTGCCGGCCGCGGTCGACGAGGTGGTGGTCGCCGTCTCCACCGAGGAGGAGGAGCCCCCGGTCCTGCCGCTGGGCTACGTGCACGGGCTGGCCGTCGCCGCCTCGTACGGGCCGGACGCGACCGGTCCGGCGCACTGGGCCGGTGTCACCGGCGGGGTGTCGGACAGCGCGATGCTGCTGGGCTCCTTCCGGCGGGCCGACGGCGGCTGGGAGTTCGGCCAGTCCGGCCGGACGGTGGTGAACGGGCTGGCCGGGCTGGCGACGGCCTTCGGGGTCGCGGTCGAGTAGCGCACCGTTGCCGGGCCGGGCCCGGCCGGGACCTCGATCTTCAGGGGCCTGTGTCCTCAGGGGCCGGGTCATACCTGAGGAGGAGGACGCTCCCGCCACCCCGCCGGGTCGGCGGGGGCCGACCCTCCCCTCGGCATACGCATCGCGGTCGAACGCCTTGGAAGGATGGAACGGAGTCAGATTTTCCGATATCCGTCCCCCAGGAGTCCCACGTGACGTTCCCCGTGACCACGTCGACCGCGACCGCCGTCCGCACCGGCCGGGCGGCCGCCCGCGCCACCGGCCTGAACAAGGTCTACGGGGAGGGGGAGACCCG